>NZ_JATABI010000009.1:0-86251 GCF_036533795.1 Vibrio sp. M250220
TCCTCTAATGTTTCCAAAAGAAGTCTCGTTTGGTCACTTCGTTTCATTGAAACCTAATTTGAAACCCCTCTTTATTTAGAGAAATTTCTAATTGGATTATCATCAACGAGTGCCCACACAGATTGATAGGTTTATATTGTTAAAGAGCTCCCCTTCTTTGTGACCAACATCACTTCGGAAGAGGCGGTCATTTTAGCGAGTTAAAGTTTAGTGTCAACCACTTTTTTCAAACTTTTTTCAAGCGTTTCCACTTGGCTAAGTGACCTGCTAACTGGACTTTCATTCTTTCGAAACCTTAGCTTCGAACTGTTCCCGTGTCAGCGAAGGGGGCATTATAGAGATCGGAATAAACTTGGCAACCCCTTTTTTGTGTTTTTTCTGACTTTTTTGCTGTTCGATTAATTTTCGATCTAAAAGTGGTAAAAACCGCCCTTTTGTTTACATATTTTTAAACTTATTGGCAAAAAGAGTGACCTTTTCCCAGTTAGTATATTCTACTTCCTTGCTGGTATCGGTTTCTCCGCCTGTCATACTCATTATGAATTTAATCATGGTTCGATCAAACCAGTTGTAACGAGGGTAATAGAGCGCACCAGCAAACACACCAATTAACTCGGGTTGCCAAGAAGATTTCTTGAGAAACGTCTTTATATAAGCACTGCCTTCGGGCGTATCTTTACCTTGGTCTTCTTTTCTGGCGGTCAGGTTTACACAAAAAAAGGCAGATCTACTCGATTGCAACGCGGGTAGGTTGCTCTCGATAAACTGGTATAGCTTCTTGTTAAGATGCCCATATCTTATCGATGCCCCTACTAGTACTCGCTCATACTGTTCAAAGTCGACACGTTCTGTCGTATGAAGGTCAACAAAGTCACATTCGTAGTCTGAGAGTTGCTCTCTTATATGATGAAAGATTTTTTTGGTTTGACCTTCACTAGTTGAGTAAAGGAATAATGCTTTGGCCACACTCTCTCCTTAGCTACGCCAGAAAGTAGGCGTAAGTAATATTAATAGGGTGAATATTTCTAAACGTCCAAATAGCATAGAGACGATCAGCACCCATTTGGCTTTATCATTCACATCTCCAAAGTGGAGCGCGACTTCTCCAAGGCCAGGACCTAAGTTGTTCAATGTTGCAGCGACAGCGGAGAATGCGCTTAACTCGTCCATACCTGTCGCAATCAGCCCTAACATGCAGACGACAAACACTAGCGCGTATGCAGAGAAGAATCCCCATACAGCATCAACGACTCTTTGTGGCAGAGCGCTACCACCAACCTTGATGGTATAGACTGCACGTGGGTGGACAAGACGTTTTAGCTCGCGAACCCCTTGGAGTGTTAGCAAAAGGATACGAATAACTTTCATGCCACCACCCGTTGAGCCCGCACAACCACCGATAAATGACGAAAAAAGAAGTAGTACTGGTAAAAATAGCGGCCAATCCGCAAATCCTGTTGTTGTAAATCCAGCCGTGGTTGAGATAGAGACAGTCTGAAACAAGGCCTGATCAAACACATCATATATAGAGTCATAGGTGTGATGGTTCAATAAGATCAAGAAACACACGACAAACAGCAGTATTTGTATAAAGACAAAAGCTCTGAACTCGGGATCTTTCCAATAGTATTTAGGGTGTACACCACCAGATGCAAACGCTGCAAAGTGGAGGGAATAGTTACACGCAGAGATCAGTAAGAATACGACGGTAATCATATTGATCGCATAGCTATTGAAGTGCCCCATACTGGCGTCATGAGTAGAAAAACCACCAATAGCAATGGTAGAAAAACTATGACCTATCGCATCAAATGGTGTCATTCCGGCAAACCAAAATGCCGCAGCACAAGCGATGGTTAAACTCAAGTATATGTACCAGAGTGCTTTTGCCGTTTCTGCGATTCTTGGTGTCATTTTTGAATCTTTGACTGGGCCTGGAATTTCAGCTCGATACAGCTGCATACCACCGATACCTAGCACAGGTAGAATCGCCACGGCTAATACGATGATACCCATCCCACCAAACCATTGGAGGAACTGACGATAGAATAGGATAGCTTTCGGCAGATCATCTAAGCCAACGATCACGGTAGCACCAGTCGTCGTCAGTGCAGAGAAGGATTCAAAAAAAGCATCCGTTACTGACACGTTGGGATTGTCAGCAATTAAGAATGGAATAGAACCTGCGCTACCCAGTACCGTCCAGAACAAGACGACTATCAAAAAACCATCACGAGCCTTTAATTCGTGTTTATGATGACGGTTAGGGAACCAACAAACAGCACCACAAAACAACAGTACAAAAAAAGTTGTGACAAAAGGAACACCTGCACCATCGCGATAGATCAGCGCGACTAACGCAGGAGCGAGCATAGTAATGCTGAAAAGGGCGAGAAGAAGCCCTACGATGCGGATAATTGATCGAAATTGCATGAATAGACTGATGTATGAAGCGTAGCTTCCGACTTCCTGATTATCTTATAATTTGTCCAAAGGCGTTATCTTTACCTTGGCAGCGCTTTTATTAATGATGGTTTGGGTAAAGTCCTTCACCTGACGAACTTCTATCTCGACCAGCATTTTAACCGATTCACTATATTCCGCGCTTACCTCTTGTGCTGCGAATTGCGGGAGAATAGATTGAGCGATCGGCATAAACCCATAGTCTAACTCTAGTAATAGCTCAGTGGTTATTTTTTTCTCAATTGTTTGAAGCAGCTTGAGAGCTTGTTGTACCCCACCACCATAAGCTTTTACTAATCCGCCTGTGCCCAGCTTAATTCCTCCTGAATAACGCGTAACTACTGCGGTTATTTCACCAACGCCAGATCCAGACAGTTGAGCCAAGATTGGTTTCCCTGCCGTTCCTGACGGTTCACCATCATCACTAAACCCCCACTTCATCGAATCTTCGGGGCGACCAGCGACAAATCCCCAACAATTATGGCGTGCATCAGCATGTTTGGCTTTGATCTGCTCAACGAACGTTTTAGCGACTTCAATTGAAGGTGTGTGAGCAAGATAAGTAATAAAAACACTTTTCTTTATCTCTTCTTCGAATATGACGGCTTGTTCTGGGATTAAATAGGGTTGGTCATTCATGTCATCAGTTCATTTGAGATCGTCTCGCCAGTTTAGCATGAGAGCAATTTGAACGCCGCCTAAGATATGTTCAAGCGCACAATGTTAAACACTTGTTTAAAAAATGTATTGAATTTAGCCATTGGCGAGTCCAAACTAAAACAACTGGTCTAACCAGAATAAAAATAAAACCACTTTCCTTTATAGCGGCTCACTGAAAGCACACGAGTTATTTGTGCCGACTTTTAGCAAGCTATACACGCAATCCAAGATTGTATGTCATGGAGATAGACAATGATTTACCAAGCCAAAAACCTACAGGTAAAGGAATTACAAGACGGAATCGCTGAACTGAGCTTCTGTGCTCCAGCTTCCGTCAACAAGCTCGACCTTGCCACTCTTGAATCACTGGATAAAGCACTAGACGCCTTGTATGCCCACAGCTCTCTAAAAGGCCTGTTACTGACCTCAGATAAAGAGGCATTTATTGTTGGTGCTGATATCACTGAATTTTTAGGTCTATTTGCTAAACCTGAAGCTGAACTCGATCAGTGGCTACAATTTGCAAACAGCATTTTCAATAAGCTTGAAGATCTACCTGTACCAACGCTATCAGTGCTTAAAGGCCACACTTTGGGTGGTGGATGTGAGTGTGTACTCGCTACCGATATCCGTATCGGTGATAAGACCACCAGCATAGGTTTACCCGAAACAAGACTCGGCATCATGCCTGGTTTTGGTGGCTGTGTTCGTCTTCCTCGCGTTATCGGTGCTGACAGCGCTATGGAAGTGATTACTCAGGGTAAAGCTTGCCGAGCAGACGAAGCACTAAAAATAGGCTTGTTAGATGCGATTGTAGAAACAGACTCACTATATGAATCAGCGATTACGACACTGACGCAAGCGATCAATGAAAAGCTAGATTGGAAAGAGCGCCGTAAACAAAAAACCTCGGCTCTTTCATTGAGCAAGCTCGAGTCAATGATGAGCTTCACGATGGCAAAAGGTCTAGTCGCACAAAAAGCTGGGCCACATTATCCAGCACCAATGACAGCGGTGAAGACAATCGAAGAAGGCGCTCGCTTAGCTCGAAATGAAGCTCTGGATGTTGAGCGCCGCTACTTTGTTAAGCTGGCTAAGTCTGAAGAAGCAAAATCTCTGGTCGGACTATTCCTCAACGATCAGTATATTAAAGGTATCGCGAAAAAAGCCGCTAAGTCAGCCAACAAAGATACCCAACGCACGGCAGTGCTTGGGGCTGGCATCATGGGTGGTGGTATCGCTTATCAATCTGCGTTGAAAGGCGTGCCTGTCTTAATGAAAGACATCGCTCAACCATCACTCGACCTAGGTATGAATGAAGCCTCCAAACTATTGAATAAGAGTCTTTCACGTGGCCGCATCGATGGTTTCAAAATGGCAGGAATTCTTGCTTCAATCACGCCGAGCCTACATTACGCAGGGATCGAAAACTCTGACGTTATTGTTGAAGCGGTGGTAGAAAACCCTAAAGTGAAAGCGGCGGTGCTCAGTGAAGTGGAATCTTACGTCAACGATGACACAGTTATCACGTCAAACACTTCGACAATTCCAATCAATCTATTAGCGAAATCATTAAAACGTCCAGAAAACTTCTGTGGTATGCACTTCTTTAACCCAGTGCACAGAATGCCACTGGTTGAGATCATTCGCGGCGAGCATACCTCAGATGAAACCATCAACCGTGTCGTGGCTTACGCTGCGAAGATGGGTAAATCTCCAATTGTTGTTAATGACTGCCCTGGGTTCTTTGTCAACCGTGTTCTATTCCCATACTTTGGAGGCTTCAGCAAGCTCCTTAGTGACGGTGCAGACTTCACTAAAATTGACAAGATCATGGAACGTCAGTTTGGCTGGCCAATGGGCCCTGCATACTTACTTGATGTGGTTGGTATTGATACAGCTCACCATGCTCAAGCGGTTATGGCGCAAGGCTTCCCTGAAAGAATGGGGAAATCTGAGCGTGACACGATTGATGCTCTGTTCGAAGCAGATAAATACGGCCAGAAAAACGGCAGCGGTTTCTACAGCTACAGTGTAGATAAACGCGGTAAGCCAAAGAAAACTTTCAGTGAAGATATCTTGCCTGTACTTGCTGATGTGTGCAGCGCGCCAAATGAGTTTGATGACCAGACCATTGTTGAACGTATGATGGTACCTATGATCAATGAAGTTGTTCTGTGTCTACAAGAAAATATCATTGCTTCACCACAAGAAGCCGATATGGCTTTAGTTTACGGACTAGGCTTCCCTCCGTTCCGTGGCGGTGTATTCCGCTACCTAGACAGCATCGGCATTGCTGAGTTTGTCGAAATGACCAAGAAGTACGCTGATCTAGGTGCAATGTATCAAGCTCCTCAGTTACTTATCGATATGGCAGCTAAGGGTGAAACTTTCTACGGCACTCAACAGCAAGGTTCAATCTAAGGAGAGATTCTCAAATGTCTATGCATAAAAGAAATGTTGTAATTGTAGATTGTCTACGCACTCCAATGGGTCGCTCTAAAGGTGGTGCTTTCCGTCATACTCGAGCTGAAGATCTCTCTGCACATCTAATGAAAGGAATTTTGGCGCGTAACCCTCAGGTTAATCCGAGCGAGATTGAAGATATTTACTGGGGTTGTGTACAACAAACTCTGGAGCAAGGTTTCAACGTTGCACGTAACGCCGCTCTACTAGCTGGGTTGCCGATTGAAATTGGTGCAGTCACTGTCAACCGCTTATGTGGTTCATCAATGCAAGCTTTGCACGATGGCGCGCGCGCTATCATGACGGGTGATGCCGAAATCTGCCTAATTGGTGGTGTGGAACATATGGGCCACGTACCAATGAACCACGGCGTTGACTTCCACCCAGGTATGTCTAAGAACGTCGCCAAAGCCGCTGGTATGATGGGTTTAACAGCTGAAATGCTTGGTAAACTCCATGGTATTAGCCGAGAGCAGCAAGACGAGTTTGCAGCGCGTTCACATGCTCGTGCACACGCAGCAACCCTAGAAGGTCGTTTTAAGAATGAAATTCTACCAACTGAGGGACATGCCGCTGATGGTACTCTGTTTACTCTCGATCATGACGAGGTGATTCGTCCTGAAACATCGGTAGAAGGTCTCTCTCAACTTCGCCCTGTCTTTGATCCAGCCAACGGCACTGTGACCGCTGGTACTTCTTCTGCTCTATCAGACGGCGCTTCAGCAATGCTGATCATGAGCGAAGAGAAAGCGAACGAGTTGGGCTTAACTATCCGTGCACGTATTAAAGGTATGGCGATTGCAGGTTGCGATCCTTCGATTATGGGATACGGTCCTGTCCCTGCTACTCATAAAGCTCTCAAACGAGCAGGCTTAACGATTGAAGATATGGATATCGTGGAACTGAACGAAGCGTTTGCGGCTCAGTCTCTTCCATGTGCGAAAGATCTCGGCTTGCTTGATGTGATGGATGAAAAAGTAAACCTTAACGGCGGTGCTATTGCACTTGGTCACCCACTAGGCTGTTCTGGCGCGCGTATTTCAACGACTCTGATCAACCTAATGGAAGCTAAAGACGCTAAGTATGGTCTAGCAACTATGTGTATCGGTCTTGGTCAAGGTATCGCTACTGTATTTGAGCGTCCGTAACATCAACCGAAAAGATCAAAAACGCCAGCTGAAGCTGGCGTTTTTTTATTTGATCAATACTTCAACCAATCTTGGTGCAATTGGTTCGATGATCCTAAGTAATCAATCATCCATTGGATCAGCTTATGGTTATCATCTTTTCGCCATACAAGGCAGCACTGACTCAGGGGCTTTTCATCAGGCAATGTCTTCTCCACCAGCACACCTTCGTGGATTAACGGCATGGCGATATGACGAGGCATATAACCCACTCCGACGCCATTTTTCAAACATTCGATAGCACTGTACCAGTTAGGTAGCAATAAGCGACGCTGTTTAGGGTAATGCCCGGTATGACGCTTGGGTAACACGCTCGAAGTATCATCAAGACAAATTGCAGGGAACTGACTAACAAACTCCTCAGATAAGTATTGTTCCCTCACACAAGGATGGGCTGGAGACATAACAAACGCCCAATCAAGCACTCCCATATCTCTAACCTCAAAATCACCGCCAACTGGTATCGCAGACGTCGCACCAATCACAATATCTGCTCGCTCTTGAGCTATCGCCTCCCATGAACCATTAAACACTTCCATGTTGATTTGCAGTTCGGCAAATTCGAATTCTTGGTAAAAGCTTTCGACGAGCGGCTTCAGCTTATCGAGTTTGACTACGTTGTCTAAGGTTAACTTGAGTGTTGACTGCCAACCATGAGCAACTCGACGCGTTTGAGACTGAATCTCCGCCATCTGTCTAAGAAGCATACGCGCCTCAGCGATAAAGAGCTCCCCCGCGGGCGTGAGCTCTACTTTTCTCGGTAAACGGCGGAACAGAACAACATCTAGCTCCTGCTCTACTTGGCGAATACCATAGCTAATCGCCGAAGGCACTTTACTACTCCCGATAATGCTCGAGTTGTGAGTGACGAGTAATCGATAACAAAAAGGAGCCGCTTCACTAAGCGGCTCTTTTTATAGTAAGTAGTTACAAACTTTTTAGGCCCCACTTTTCAGCAGTGCGCTTGAAGAAACCTTGTGTTTTTTTCAGTTCTACCCAGTGATTAATATAATTAATCCACACCTGGTCATTTTGAGGGAGTAGCATGGCGATTGGTGTCGGTTTACGTGGCTCTTTTACTGGTACAATCGCTAACTGTTGGAATTTTTCCACCAAGGTTGCCGCTTCCACATTTGAAGTCACAGAGACATCGGCTCGACGTGCCAATAGCTCCTGAAAATCCCTTGCCGGTGCTTCGATGACAATATGCTGCGCAGTTGGAAAGAACTCTTTGACCATCTTCTCTTGTACTGTGCCCAAGGTCGCCGCCACTTTCACGTCCGCTTTGTCAAAATCACTCCAATCAGAAAATTTCTCTAAATCTTTTTTCTGTACAACAGGAACAAAAGCCAGGTAAAAATATGGTTGACTGTAACCAGCGACTTTAGCTCGAGACATATTCAGTGAGGCACTCCCCGTAATATCATATTTATTGGCTGTAATACCGTTGACTAAGGTCTTCCAATCCGTAGCCACATACTCTATTTCCACGCCTAAATCTTTAGCCAATTCTGTCGTTACGTCGATATCAAATCCTCGATAACTGTTGGTCGCAGGATCTTTCATCGTCATTGGATTCCAATCGCCTGTGGTGCCAACCCGTAAAATCCCCTTATCAAGGATTTCCTGTAATCGACTTGTTTCCGCCATAACCTGACCAACAGACAATAAGCACATTCCAAGTGCTAAGATGTATTTCTTCATTATATTAATCCCTAAGTTTATTAAGCTTAACGTCGGTTCATTTGATAACATAGCAGCTACAAAGAAATATTATTAGTCAATACAAGGTGTAATGTGACTTCTCGTTATTTATCGATTGTTTCCGCTCTACTCCTAACCGGCTGCTCAGACTATCAATGGGGCTGGTATGTATTGGATCCAACAACGTCACAAGGTCAAACGAACCTCAAGTTTCTCGTCGCTGGATTTAGCGATACGATTCAGGTTTCGTTGCTCAGTATGTTGCTGGCGATGACCTTAGGCTTCTTAGTTTCATTACCAGCACTCTCTCCACTAAAGCCTCTAAGAATGATCAATCGAGTCTACGTAGAATCGGTTCGCTCTATACCAGTGTTGGTACTACTGCTTTGGGTTTACTATGGAATACCGACCTTGTTAGATGTCACTCTAAATCACTTCTGGGCGGGTGTTATCGCGCTTACTATTGCGGAAAGCGCATTTATGGCGGAAGTATTTAGAGGTGGGATTCAAGCGATAAATCGTGGACAACATGAAGCGGCCGAAGCGCTAGGGCTCAACTATTGGCAGAAAATGCGTTTCGTGATTCTTCCGCAAGCTTTTAGACAAATCCTACCTCCACTTGGCAATCAGTTCGTTTATATTCTCAAAATGAGTTCACTGGTCAGTGTTATTGGTCTTAGCGATTTAACTCGTCGTGCCAATGAACTGGTGGTTAATGAGTACTTACCTTTAGAAATCTATACATTTCTGGTCATAGAATATTTAGTGCTGATACTGATTGTTTCACAAGCAGTCCGTTGGTTAGAAAAGCGCATTCAAGTGCCAAGTCATTAGTAGTTAGACAAACAAAAAAGCCGCTAAAAATAGCGGCTTTCACATTGAGTTAGCGGTATTGGTTATTTTTTCTTAACCGGACGTTGCCAACCAGAAATTTTACGTTCTTTAGCTCGAGTGATGACTAACTCGCCTTCTGACACGTCTTTCGTCAACGTCGTTCCAGCACCAATCGTTGCACCATCTGCAATCGTTACAGGCGCCACCAGCTGACAGTCTGAACCCACAAACACATCATTACCGATAACTGTTTTGAATTTGTTTGCGCCATCGTAGTTACAAGTAATCACACCAGCACCGATATTTGTTCCCTGACCAATTTCAGCATCACCAAGGTACGTTAGGTGATTGGCTTTGGAACCTTCACCAATACGAGCGTTTTTCACTTCAACAAAGTTGCCAACGTGCGCATCGTTACGCAGTTCTGCACCTGGGCGCAAACGGGTAAATGGACCAACCGTACACTCTTCACCCACCGTTGCACCTTCAATCACACTGTAGGGACGAACAATGGTGTTGTCGTCGATTTCACAATCTTTAAGGACACAACCCGCACCGATAATGACGTTATCACCCAGTGAGACGTTACCTTCGATAATGACGTTAGCATCGATTTCACAGTCCATACCACATTGCAGCTCACCACGCAGATCAAATCGTGCTGGGTCACGCAGCATAACACCCTGCTCTAACAACTTACGAGCTTGCATAGATTGGAAAGCTCGCTCCAAACGAGCCAACTGTGCACGATCATTCACCCCTTCAACTTCGATAGAGTTTACAGGATGAACAGCTTCAACTGCACGACCTTCATCATGCGCAGCAGCAATAACGTCTGTAAGGTAGTATTCACCCTGAGCGTTGTTATTATTTAGCCCAGATAACCAACGCTTAAGATCACCACCAGTTGCTACCATTACACCGGTATTGATCTCTTTAATTAGCTTCTGCTCTTCTGTTGCATCTTTCTGCTCAACAATCGCGACAACAGGACCGTTGCGACGAACAATTCGACCATACCCCATAGGGTTATCAAGCACGACCGTCAAAAGGGCAATACCTCCTGTTGGTTGAGCATCAAGCAGACTTTCAATGGTCTCTTCAGAGATAAGAGGGACATCACCGTAAAGAACTAAGATCTTTTCTTCATCTTCAAAGTGTGGAGAGGCTTGATCAACCGCATGCCCTGTCCCCAATTGCTCAGCTTGTAAGATCCAGTTAACTGACTCGCTTGCAAGCTCAGCCTGCATTTGATCGCCGCCATGGCCGTAAACCAAATGAATATTTTGCGCACCTAAACTGTTACAGGTATCTATAACGTGCTTGACCATTGGCTTACCAGCCAAGGTGTGCAGCACTTTAGGCTTATTAGAATACATGCGAGTACCTTTACCCGCTGCGAGAATGACCGCGCTAAATTTCATTGAGTTACCTGTTGGACGTTATTCTAAATCTGAGGGGTATTTTAGACACTAATCGGTAATTAGTTAATTGATTAGGAAAAATTTACGTTAAAAAATAAGCAAAAAGGCGGTCTTACGACCGCCTTTATCACTTAAAACAACGTTGTCGATTAACGACGCTGTTTTGTCAGCTCGATAACTCGTAGCTGAGCAATGGCTTTAGCCAGTTCACTGGCCGCTTGAGCGAAGTCCATATCGCCATGCTGGTTCTGGATATTCTCCTCAGCACGACGTTTCGCTTCTTCTGCCTTCGCTGCGTCTAGCTCTTCACCACGGATAGCGGTATCAGCCAGTACAGTCGCTGTACCAGGCTGAACTTCTACCATACCACCAGAAACATAAATAATTTCTTCGTGGCCGTGCTGTTTAACAATACGCACCATACCAGGCTTTATAGCGGTCAGCAGCGGTGTGTGGCCGTGGAAAATACCAAGCTCACCTTCGCTACCGGTCACCTGAAACGTTTCAACTAGGCCAGAGAAGATTTTCTTCTCTGCGCTAACAACGTCTAGGTGAAAGGTTATTGCTGCCATATCGCCTCCTAGTTAGCCTTATAGCTTCTTCGCATTCTCGATAGCATCGTCAATCGTACCGCAGTACATGAACGCTTGCTCTGGAATGTCATCGTAATCACCAGCTAGTAGACCTTTGAAGCCACGTAGAGTCTCTTTAAGAGGTACGTAAACACCTGGGTCGCCAGTAAATACTTCCGCTACGTGGTAAGGCTGAGTTAGGAAACGCTCAATCTTACGTGCACGAGATACAACTTGCTTATCTGATTCAGATAGCTCGTCCATACCTAGAATCGCAATGATATCCTTCAGCTCTTTGTAGCGCTGTAGGGTAGACTGAACGCCACGAGCGATGTCGTAGTGCTCTTGACCAACTACTAGCGGGTCTAGCTGACGAGAAGTCGAATCTAGTGGGTCGATCGCTGGGTATAGACCCATTGCAGCGATGTTACGGTTAAGTACAACCGTTGCATCTAAGTGCGCGAACGTTGTTGCTGGAGACGGGTCAGTCAAGTCATCCGCTGGTACGTATACTGCCTGTACAGACGTGATAGAACCTTGCTTAGTTGACGTGATACGCTCCTGAAGAACACCCATCTCTTCTGCTAGAGTAGGCTGGTAACCTACCGCAGAAGGCATACGGCCTAGAAGTGCTGATACCTCAGTACCTGCTAGCGTGTAACGGTAGATGTTATCAACGAACAGTAGAACGTCACGACCTTCGTCACGGAAACGCTCTGCCATTGTTAGACCAGTCAGTGCAACACGTAGACGGTTGCCTGGTGGCTCGTTCATCTGGCCGTAAACCATCGCTACTTTTGATTCTTCTGGCTTCTCAACGTTTACAACGCCGGCTTCCTGCATTTCGAAGTAGAAGTCGTTACCCTCACGAGTACGCTCACCTACACCTGCGAATACAGATAGACCTGAGTGTTGTAGTGCGATGTTGTTGATAAGTTCCATCATGTTAACGGTCTTACCTACACCAGCACCACCGAATAGACCAATTTTACCACCCTTAGCGAATGGACAAACTAGGTCGATTACTTTAACGCCAGTTTCTAGTAGAGCAGTCTCGTTAGATTGCTCTTCGTAGCTTGGTGCTTCACGGTGAATAGAGTAAGACTCTTCTGCACCGATTTCACCACGCTCGTCAATCGCATCACCAAGTACGTTCATGATACGACCTAGGGTCTTAGTACCTACTGGTACTGAAATTGGAGCGCCAGTGTTTACAACTTCAACTCCACGACGTAAACCATCAGAGCTACCCATAACGATACAACGAACTACGCCACCGCCTAGCTGTTGTTGAACCTCAAGAACTAGACGCTCTTTTGATTCAGTAACGTTTAGAGCGTCATATACACTAGGTACTTCGCTCTGTGGGAACTCTACGTCGACTACCGCACCGATGATCTGTACGATCTTACCTGTAGCCATCGTTAATCCTCTAAACTATTTCGTTTTACCTATGCTTAAACCGCAGCTGCACCACCAACGATTTCAGACAGTTCTTGTGTAATCGCAGCCTGACGGGCTTTGTTGTACACAAGTTCTAAGTCTTCAATCAGGTTTGTTGCATTATCGGTTGCAGCCTTCATTGCAATCATTCGAGCCGCTTGCTCACAAGCAAGGTTCTCAACAACACCTTGGTATACCTGAGACTCTACGTAACGCACTAGAAGTGTATCGAGTAGAGGTTTTGGTTCAGGCTCATAGATGTAGTCCCATGAATGCTCACGCTGCATCTCTTTGCTGTCTGATTTAGGCAAAGGTAGCAATTGATCGATCGTTGGTTGTTGAACCATGGTGTTCACAAACTTGTTGAAAACAACATACAGACGGTCCAATTCACCTTCATCGTATTTCTTTAGCATTACGCTTACAGAACCAATTAAGTCTTCTAGGCTAGGTTGATCACCTAGGCCTGAAACTTGAGCAGCTACTTTAGCGCCACTGTTGTTGAAAAAGGATGTCGCTTTAGAACCAACAAGTGCTAGTTCAACTTCAGCACCTTTCTCTTTCCAAGCCTGCATATCGGTGATTGCTTTCTTGAACACGTTAATGTTCAAACCACCACACAGGCCACGGTCTGTAGAAACGATGATGTAACCAACTCGCTTCGCTTCGCGCTCTTCTAGGTACGGATGACGGTACTCTAGATTCGCGTTTGCTACGTGACCGATCACTTTACGCATTGTTTCAGCGTATGGACGAGAAGCTTCCATTGCGTCTTGACAACGACGCATTTTTGAAGCTGCTACCATTTCCATCGCTTTCGTAATTTTCTGCGTGCTTTTAACACTACCGATTTTATTACGTATCTCTTTTGCGCCGGCCATCGTTACTCTCCATTAGTTGGTGGCAGAGACTGCCACCGACCTATTACCAAGTTTGGGTTGCTACGAAGTCATCAGTCAGCTTCTTAAGCTGAGCTTCAACTTCATCGTTGTATGCACCCGTCTTGTCGATCTCAGCTGCGAAATCAGCGTATTGACCGCGAGCGTACGATAGTAGAGCCGATTCGAAATCTAGCAGTTTACTTAGTTCAACATCTGCTAAATAGCCACGCTCTGCAGCGAAGATTACTAGCGCTTGGTCAAATACAGACATTGGAGCGTACTGCTTCTGCTTCATTAGTTCTGTAACTTTTTGACCGTGGTCTAGCTGTTTCTTCGTAGCTTCATCAAGGTCAGAAGAGAACTGAGCAAACGCTGCTAGTTCACGGTACTGAGCTAGTGCAGTACGGATACCGCCTGATAGCTTCTTGATGATTTTCGTCTGCGCTGAACCACCTACACGAGATACTGAGATACCTGGGTCAACAGCTGGACGTACACCTGCGTTGAATAGCTCAGTTTGTAGGAAGATCTGACCATCGGTAATCGAGATTACGTTAGTCGGTACGAATGCTGAAACGTCACCTGCTTGAGTTTCAATGATTGGTAGAGCAGTTAGAGAACCAGTCTTACCTTTCACTTCACCGTTAGTGAAACGCTCTACATACTCTTCGTTTACACGAGCTGCACGCTCTAGTAGACGCGAGTGTAAGTAGAATACGTCACCTGGGAATGCCTCACGGCCTGGTGGACGTTTTAGTAGTAGAGAGATCTGACGGTAAGCTACCGCTTGCTTAGATAGATCATCATAAACAATCAGTGCATCTTCACCGCGATCGCGGAAGTATTCACCCATCGCACAACCTGCGTATGGCGCTAGGTATTGTAGCGCTGCAGATTCAGAAGCAGATGCAACAACAACGATAGTGTTAGCTAGCGCGCCGTGCTCTTCCAGTTTGCGAACCACGTTAGCAATAGTCGATGCTTTCTGACCGATTGCTACGTAGATTGAGAAAATACCAGAGTTTTTCTGGTTGATAATCGCATCGATCGCCATCGCTGTTTTACCAGTCTGACGGTCACCGATTACTAGCTCACGCTGACCACGACCGATTGGGATCATTGAGTCAACAGATTTGTAACCAGTTTGCACAGGTTGGTCTACCGATTTACGGTCGATTACACCTGGTGCGATTACTTCTACAGGCGAAGACAGTTTCGCTTCGATTGGACCTTTACCATCAATTGGCTCACCTAGCGTGTTTACAACACGGCCAAGCAATTCAGGACCAACTGGTACTTCAAGAATACGACCAGTACCTGTAACTTTCATGCCTTCCTTAAGGTCAGCATATGGACCCATTACTACCGCACCAACCGAGTCACGCTCAAGGTTAAGTGCTAGTGCATAACGGCCACCCGGTAATTCAATCATTTCACCTTGCATCACGTCCGCTAGGCCGTGAATGCGGATGATACCATCGCTTACCGATACGATAGTACCTTCGTTGCGAGCTTCACTAACGACATCGAATGACTCGATACGTTGTTTGATTAGATCGCTAATTTCCGTGGAATTAAGTTGCATGCTCCAATCCCCATTAAGACTGCAATGCATCGCTCAGGCGGTTCAAACGACCACGCGCTGAATTATCGATGACTAAGTCTCCGGCTCGAATTATAACCCCACCAAGTAGGGTCTCATCTACACTGCAATTCAGCTTTACTTTGCGCTCAAGGCGCTGCTCAAGTTTGCTGCTGATATTTGCAAGTTGTTCATCAGAAAGTTCAGATGCAGAAATAACTTCCACATCAATTTCCTTCTCATGCTCTTTTTTAAGAGCAATAAACTGCTTACATACATCAGGAAGGGCCGCTAGGCGACCATTCTCGGCCATTACCTTCAAAAGGTTCTGACCATGCGCATCAACTTGTTCGCCGCAAACTGCAACAAATATTTCAGCAAGTTTGTCTGCTGAAACAGAACCCGTTAAGAGCTCTTTCATTTGTTCGTTCTTAGCGACTTCAGCAGCAAAAGACAACATTTGACCCCATTGGTCTAGTTGGTCTTTATCTACCGCAAAGTCGAAGGCTGCTTTAGCATAGGGGCGTGCGATTGTAGTCAAATCAGACATATGCGCCCCCAGACTTAAAGTTTTGCAGTAATGTTGTCGAGAATATCTTTTTGCGCATCTTTATCGATAGCACGCTCAAGGATTTTCTCAGCACCAGCTACAGCCAGAGTTGCAACTTGTTTGCGCAGTTCATCACGCGCACGGTTGCGTTCGGCTTCAAGTTCAGCTTCTGCTTGAGTAAGAATTTTCTGACGTTCAGTCTGAGCTTCCTCACGAGCTTCATCTAGAATTTGAGCTTTACGCTTGTTCGCTTGCTCGATGATCTCAGTTGCTGTGCGCTTCGCTTCTTTCAACTGCTCAGAAGCGTTTGCTTGTGCTAGACCCAAGTCTTTAGCAGCACGTTCAGCTGCTTGTAGACCGTCAGCGATTTTCTTCTGACGTTCTTCAATCGCTTGCATCAATGGTGGCCATACATACTTCATGCAGAACCACACAAATAGTGCAAACGAGATTGCTTGACCTAGCAGAGTTGCGTTCATATTCACAACAGCTACCCCTTCTATTCGGACTTAGTGTTAATCAACGACAAACCGAAGTTTGCCCACAGTTAAAAGTGATTAACCTAGTTGACCAACGAATGGGTTCGCGAAAGTGAATAGAAGTGCGATTACGATACCGATCATAGGAACCGCATCAAGTAGACCAGCGATGATGAACATCTTAACTTGTAGCATAGGAGCCATTTCTGGTTGACGTGCAGCACCTTCAAGGAATTTACCGCCTAGAAGTGCGAAACCAATCGCTGTACCAAGAGAAGCAAGACCGACGATAATACCTACGGCGATTGCAGAAAAGCTCAGTAAAGTTTCCATTACTATCTCCAATTTATAGTTGTTGGCTAGTGCCCAAATAAAAAGCTTTTAAAATAAAATTAATGATCACTGTCTTCGTGTGCCATTGACAGGTAAACAATTGTCAACATCATGAACACGAAAGCCTGAATCGTAATAACCAAGATATGGAAGATTGCCCACGGTAGTGAACCCATCCATTGTAAGTACCATGGTAGCATTGCCGCACAAAGAATGAATACAACCTCACCTGCAAACATGTTACCGAATAGACGCATACCAAGTGATAGAGGTTTCGCTAGTAGCGATACAACTTCAATTAGTAGGTTAAACGGAATCATCACTGGGTGATTAAATGGATGTAAAGCAAGTTCTTTTGCGAATCCACCTAGACCTTTCACTTTGATGCTGTAGTAAATCATCAGAGCAAAAACGCCTAGAGCCATAGCCATGGTGATATTAACATCAGCTGACGGTACAACCTTAAGGTAAGGAATACCAAGCCAATGCTCTGCTGGGTAAGGTAAGAAGTCGATCGGAACTAAGTCCATCACGTTCATCAAAAATACCCAACAAAAGATAGTCAGTGCTAAAGGCGCGATCAGTGGGTTGCGTCCATGGAACGTGTCTTTGACGTTTTCCGCGACAAATTCAACGATCATTTCAACAAAACACTGAAGCTTACCCGGTACACCCGCTGTAGTTCTCTTCGCTACTTTGTAAAAAATTCCTAAGAAGATTAAACCAGTAAACCAAGAAAAAAACAGGCTATCGATATGTACGTTCCAGAAACTTGCTTCATCCGCTACCAATCCTAACTTAGCTAAAGAAAGGTTTGATAAGTGGTGGGCAATGTATCCGGATGACGTTAGCGCTTCACCTGGCGCAGCCATAACTCATCCTATTTTTTGTTGTTAATGAATAGCACTGGCGCACAGATATTAATACCTAGAGCCAGCAAATAGGTTAGCTTTAGGGGAACAAGTTCCACCTGCATATACATGTAGGCAACGGTAAAAAGAACCACCGTAATGAGGATTTTAAGTACTTCGCCTGTGTAGAAAGAGGCCGCGATACGCTTTGCAGCGCGAGCTCCGCTAAACATAAAAGCACACAGCGCAAATACCGCATTAGCAATAACAAATATGCCACCACCAATCAGCGCTGAAAGTCCCCATTCAGCATTCACAGCAACTGCCATTCCTGCTGCCAATAGTGTAACCGCGCTAAGCTGGATCATTAACAATTGCTTTGCAAGCTCTCGTCCTGGTCTAGCTAACGCAGCTACCATGTATTCGTACCTCTAGTAAAATCCACAGCTTAACTACCTCTGGGCTGGGAAATTGGCGAAAATTATACGGTGAGCCAAACTGATTGCAATTAAAACACCGCAAAAAGTTACAATTTTGTTTACAAACCGACAACTTTCGCACAAAAATTCGTTTTTACATATATTGACTGAGATCAATTATCTCATTTAGCTTTCGAGCTTGGCAATTAGTTGCTCTAATTTGTGAGGTTCATCAAGACTAATCGTTACTTTCGACTTGCCGTTACTGCCTCTCACAATTACCACTTTACCACCAAGCATTTCACTCAATTTTTGTGACATTTGTTGTGCTTCAGAGTCTTGCGGCTCATTTTTCGCTTCAGGCTCTGGCTGTAAGCACTTTTTAACTAATTGCTCTGTCTGACGAACCGTCATTTTCTTCTTTGCGACCAGTTGAGCAATGTCTACTTGCTGCTCACCTTCTAGCGCCAACAAGGCTCTAGCATGCCCCATATCCAGTTGGCGGTTCGAAACCAAACTCTTTACGTCATTTTCGAGCTGATTTAGACGTAATAAGTTACTCACCGCAGCACGAGATTTGCCAATAACGTCCGCAACTTGCTGGTGAGTAAGATTAAACTCTTCCTGAAGACGATCTAATGCCACCGCTTCTTCGATAACATTCAGATCTTCGCGCTGAATATTTTCGATCAATGCCATTGCGATTGCTGCGCGATCGTCGACATTTTTCACCACACACGGCACTTGTTTTAAACCGGCTTTACGGGCAGCTCGCCAACGACGCTCACCAGCAATAATCTCGAACTTATCGCCTTGAACCTGACGCACAACGATAGGCTGAATAATTCCTTGAGACTCGATTGAAGCGGCGAGTTCTTCCAGAGCTTCTGGCTCCATCTCTTTACGTGGTTGATAAACGCCAGGTTTCAGGGAGTTAATATTCAAATCAGTCAGATTGCCATCCGATGAAAGCTCTTGGCTATGTAAGGCACTCATTTGCTTTTCGCGCGCTAGTGAGCTGGTTGAAAGCAGGGCATCAAGCCCTTTACCTAAACCACGTTTAGACATGAGACGGGATTCCTTTGGTTGTCGTTATGCAGGGACTTCTTCGCGGCGAAGCATCTCTCCCGCCAAGGCTAGGTAAGCTTTTGCACCCGCAGAGTATTTGTCGTAATACATAGCAGGCTTACCATGACTTGGCGCTTCTGCTAAGCGAACATTGCGAGGAATAACAGTGCGGTACACCTTGTTGCCAAAGTGCTTTTTAAGTTGATCAGATACTTCGTTTGATAGCCTGTTGCGAGGGTCATACATAGTGCGCAACAACCCTTCAATTTTTAGATTCTCGTTAACAACAGCTGCCAACTTGCTAATCGTATCCATTAACGCGGTTAAACCTTCTAGTGCAAAATACTCACACTGCATTGGAACCAAAACCGAATCAGCTGCGGCCATAGCGTTGATTGTAAGAAGGTTTAGAGAAGGAGGACAATCGATAAAGATGAAATCATAGTTATCGCGAACTGATGCCAACGCATGCTTTAAACGAACTTCACGAGCAAAGACTTCCATCAGCTTGATTTCAGCGGCCGTCACATCGCCATTCGCAGCAATTAAGTCATAATTGCCCGAGGTTTTACGGCATACAACTTCGTCAAACGGAACTTCTTCAACTAAGAGTTCGTACGCTGTGGCATCGACCTGATACTTGTCGACGCCACTCGCCATCGTGGCATTGCCTTGCGGGTCGAGATCAATCACCAAGACCTTACGTTTGGTCGCGGCCATTGATGCGGCTAGGTTGATACATGTTGTTGTCTTACCAACCCCGCCTTTCTGGTTGGCGATTGCTACAATTTTTCCCACAATGAACCTCGCTTTTATTCCTTGCGCGATAAGATTACTAGATGACGCTCACCTTCCAATTGAGGAACGCTCAAAGCTTTGATGTCGGTCACAGAACACCACTCAGGTAGCTGTTCAATCTCACTCTGTGGTAATTGTCCTTTCAGAGCAAGAAAACACCCGCCATCCGTTTTTGGCAGATGATGACACCACTCAACCATATCGGTCATCGATGCAAATGCTCGGCTCAGTACAGCATCAAACAGCTCTTCAGGTTGATACTCTTCAACTCGACTTTGAACCGGAGTCACATTTTCAATTTTAAGTTCATGCAGAACCTGCTTGATAAAGCGGATGCGCTTACCAAGGCTATCAAGTAGCACGAATTGTTTGTCTGGGTTCATTATCGACAAAGGAATACCAGGCAAACCAGGGCCGGTACCTACGTCTATAAAGGAACAACCTTGTAAGTGAGTACTAACAACAATACTGTCCATTATATGCTTAATAAGCATCTCTTGTGGATCTCGAACAGATGTTAGGTTGTAAGCTTTGTTCCACTTGTTGAGCATTTCAACGTAGCCGACGAGTTGATCACGTTGCTGCTCTGAAACTTCAAGCGTCGTTTGAGCGATTAGCGAGTCGAGTTGAGTGCGTAATTGAGACATTACTCTTCCTCACCTTTTTTCAGCATGCCATGCTTTTTCAAATGAACCAGCAAAATCGAAATTGCCGCAGGCGTAATGCCAGAAATACGAGAGGCAATGCCTAAGGTTTCTGGTTTGGCTTCGCTTAATTTAGCAACAACTTCATTAGATAAACCTTTAACAGAACGGTAATCAAGATCAACAGGAAGCTTAGTGTGCTCATGACGAAGAGATTTCTCAATCTCTTCTTGCTGACGTTTGATGTAGCCTTCGTACTTAACTTGTATTTCCACTTGTTCAGCAGCTTGTTGATCCTCAAGCGCCGGAGCGAACGCTTCCAATTCTGTCAGTTGCGAATAACTGATCTCTGGACGACGAAGAAGATCTTCACCACTCGCTTCACGAGCCATTGGTGTTTTCAAAAGATCATTAAGAGCATCAACACCTGTAGAATTAGGATTCATCCAAATCTCTTTTAGACGCTGACGTTCTGCCTCCATATTGTCGATTTTTTGGTTGAAGCGAGCCCAACGAACATCATCAATTAAACCTAAATCTCGAGCTTGGGCAGTCAAACGTAAATCCGCGTTATCTTCACGCAATAGCAGACGATATTCGGCACGAGAAGTGAACATACGGTAAGGTTCTTTCGTTCCCATCGTCGATAGGTCGTCAATAAGCACGCCCATGTATGCCTGATCACGACGAGGGCTCCAGCCTTCTTTGTCCTGACTGTACAAACTCGCGTTAAGACCAGCCATCAAGCCTTGTGCTGCCGCTTCTTCGTAGCCTGTCGTACCATTGATTTGGCCAGCAAAGAACAAACCATTAATAAATTTGGTTTCGTAAGTCTGTTTCAAATCACGAGGGTCAAAGAAATCATACTCAATAGCGTAGCCTGGGCGAACGATATGAGCATTTTCAAAACCTTTCATTGAACGAACAATTTGTACCTGAACATCAAATGGTAAACTTGTCGAAATACCATTTGGATACAACTCATGAGTATCAAGACCTTCAGGTTCGATAAAGATTTGGTGGCTGTTCTTATCGGCAAAACGCATCACTTTGTCTTCAATTGAAGGGCAGTAACGAGGTCCAATACCTTCAATAACACCAGCGTACATTGGGCTGCGATCTAGGTTATTACGAATAACGTCGTGCGTCTGTTCGTTAGTATGCGTGATGTAACATGGGATCTGACGTGGATGCTGCGAGCGATTCCCCATGAATGAGAAAACAGGCGCAGGGTTATCACCATGCTGAACTTCTAACTCTGAAAAATCGACACTACGGGCATCAATACGTGGAGGTGTCCCCGTTTTTAGTCGGTCTACTCGGAATGGCATTTCACGAAGACGATCAGCAAGGGCGATCGATGGTGGATCTCCAGCACGACCACCTGACGAACTTTCCATACCGATGTGGATCTTACCACCGAGGAATGTTCCTACTGTCAGCACAACCGCTTTGGCTTGAAAGCGAAGACCCATTTGTGTCACGACACCGACCACTTGATCCTGTTCTACGATCAGATCATCAACCGACTGTTGGAACAACGTCAAATTTGGTGCATTTTCGAGTGTGCGACGGACGTACGCTTTGTATAACGCGCGGTCTGCTTGAGCGCGAGTTGCACGTACCGCAGGGCCTTTAGATGCGTTAAGTGTTCTAAATTGAATACCCGCATGATCGATCGCTTCGGCCATTAGGCCACCCATAGCATCAACCTCTTTCACTAAGTGGCCTTTACCGATGCCACCAATCGCTGGGTTACATGACATTTGGCCAAGTGTATCGATGTTGTGCGTGAGTAAAAGCGTCTTTTGCCCAGTACGAGCAGATGCGAGTGCGGCTTCCGTTCCTGCGTGACCGCCACCCACAACAATGACGTCAAATTTTTCGTGATAAAGCATGAACCGACCTCAGATATTCAATAGAGAGTTGGATAGAGAAAAAGAGCGTTATTCTACCTTCTTTCAACGAGAGAGAAAATGCTTTTGACTCTTTTCATACAAAGGAGCAAATCACTTATATATATAAGATCTATATATATGATCTTTTATTAGATCTATTATTAAGATCGGCCTCTTCTGTGGATAACTCAAAAATGATCAACAAGATCATGGATCTTTTTTGGATCATATCATGTGATCTTACCTTGATCAGATCGAGGATTAGCTGGGATCAAAAATGATGGTTATTCACAGGGGTAAAAAAGGATCTGAGTTGTTATTGGGATAACTATAGGTTAATCACCGGATAGATCTAACTTTATCCACAGCCTGAGTGGCTAAAATATGAGCAAGCAGTACACGGGGAAGTAAGAAAAGTTATTCACAAAGCAGTAGTAGATAGGAAAAGTGGCCTTGAGAATGGCCACTTTGTTAGCGATTACAGTTGCGGAATTAGCTCATTCAGCCATTCTTCTGCTGCATCTTCAGGCACATCATGACTGAGTACATCGATGGTTAAACAATCAGTAATAGCCGTTGCGCCTATGTCTTCAAGAAGTTGGTGGGCATGCAAACCTGCGGCACAGAAGGTGTCATAACTTGAGTCCCCAATCGCGATTGTCGCAAACTTCACTTCACTCATTTTAGGTGGGGTATCTTGTAGCGCTTGAATAAATGGACGGATATTATCTGGATATTCACCCGCACCATGAGTCGACGTGATAATCAGCCAAGTACCTTGATTCTCTATCTCAGATAGCTCAGGTTGGTTATGGACCTGAGTTTCGAAACCATTCTCAACTAAGATATCACTGAGGTGGTCACCTACGTATTCTGCGCCACCTAGCGTGCTGCCTGTAATAATATGGATCATGAATGTTCCTTTTTAATGACGAAAAACGCGGCTGGTGGAGCCGCGCTTGATGTTATTTACCGATACAGAAAGAAGTTTCCCATAATAACTGGCCTCGCGCGACGTCTTGGGGACCGATTGGGGACCAAATTGCAATTTATGGTCAAATACTAACTTCCCAAGATGACTTCCATCATAGATCAGGATGGGAAAAGTGGGAATGGTGGGAAAACGGATCAGCTTTCGCGATCTTTCTCTTCAGTAACGACAAACAAGAGAGGTTTTCCACTCTCTAGCGGGGAAGGTGCGGTGATCGTTTCCTTACCAAAGTGAATCTTCCCTGTAGGGGGGAGCGTGATCATCACCTACTCAGATCATTGATAGGCGGCGGAATGTTCATTTAATACAGTCATATTGGCTCCTTGTTTGTTTTGCTCAAGGTAGCGCAAACGTACTGTTACTTACGCATCTGTAATTGCCCTTTTTGAGCGCATAATTTTTCTCTAGTCCCATCGCTGATTGGCAAGCATGGCTAGCGATTCCTCTCCTGGGACCTATCCCTGTGCTTTCCAGATACCTATCTTTGTGGGACGTTGCTACGGATTATTTTCGTTGCTTTATTGTTTTGGCGGGGATGTAGGGCGTTGTACTCCAATCATTGTGGGACCTGAGCGTCGATTATTTTTTTGATGGGATTGTGTTGGTAAATTTCTAGATTATTGTGGGATTTGGCCTATTTGTAGTGCATGAGGGCTGATGTACTTTCACATGTGAAAGCCCATGGGGCAGCACGCGGTTGGCTGCGAGCAAGAGCGCTTTTGGGTTGCTTTTCGATGTGCTAGTTGTGTGAGATAGCCAGTTGAAATCTCAAAGTGGCTTTTAGGTGGTGTTTTGGCTGGATAAATGACAGACCTGAGAACGATGGTACCGACATTGATGTCGGTACCATGGCTGGTTCAACAGAGTTAGTCGCGCTATTTGTCTTTTTTTAGTATTGCCTTGAGGGCTGCAATATTAGCAAGTGCGCCTTCGGCTTCTTTTAAACGGCGGCGTTGCTGGGCAAAGCGGTCAAACTCCAGTCTCGCCTTATCATCCGCGTCCTTCTTGGAGATTTTTCCTGCTCCGCTTAATACGTCTCTATCATTAAAACTTAAAAACTGGTCAAGCTTATCGGCCCAGTCTTGCAAGAACACTTGTTTGCGGCGTAACGCCTGGTCTTCGGCAAAGTCGAGCCACATATTGACGATGCGGTTAAGCTCTTTGATTTCGTCTTCACGCAGATAGTTTTTAGCAATGGTGACATCGGTCTTACGTACTTCATCGCCTTTATAGCTGGTTAGCCCCATATCTGGCTTACTGGCATCCACACGGCTAGCAATCAGCTCAGCAGCCGTCATGTGCGTACAGGCATAATGCAGCTTGTTCTGAATGGTTTGAAAGAAGCGATTAGTTTCTTGGTTGGATGGCTCGTAATCGGCTGCCATGGTAAAGATTTCTTTGACTCGCAGATAAACACGACGCTCACTGGCTCGGATATCGCGAATGCGTTCCAGCATCTCGTCAAAGTAATCTGGCACAGCAGAGTGACCAACGGGCGGGTTCTTCAAACGCTCGTCATCCATCACGAAGCCTTTGATCAAATACTCTTGTAACAATCGCGTGGCCCATTGGCGAAACTGTGTACCACGCGTCGAGCGAACTCGGTACCCTACCGCAAGAATTACCGGGAGACTGTAGTGTCGAATATTGCGTTTTACTTCTCGACCACCCTCTAATTGAACTTGTAAGTAATCCTTACAAGTTGAATTTTGCTCAAGCTCCCCTTCAGAATAGACAGCCTTGATATGCTGAGTGATGGCCTGTGAGCTCACTTGGTAAAGATCTGCCATTGCAGCTTGAGAAAGCCACAAGGTATCTGACTCAAAGCGGCACTCTACGCGAGTTTTGCCATCTCCACTGGTAAACAGGACAAATTCACCATGCGGAGCTTGGGGGATGTTATCTGTCATTCAATTAACCTTATTGCGTTATTGATGAGTTTTGTCATCTTTAAACCATGATGATTACAGAGCCGATCATGGTGTATTGCTGCTCACTATCCTGTTGGAGCGCCGACATCAAACGCTGATTATGGTACCGTCATCAATGTCGGCACCATGGTGTAATGCTATGAATTTTAAATGTTTTTAATTCATTTCATGGCTGGATAAATAGTGCTCAATTGTACGTTCACTGATTTCAAACAATTCCATGACTTGTTGCTTAGTGAACACCGCCTCACTATTAAACTGAACACCACCTAATGCGAGGTGTTGCTCTGCTTTTTGAAGAGCGTAACGGTTATTAAGGATGTTTTGTCTGTCATGCAAAGACTCAGTGAGATCTTTAGCCATGCTGAGCCTCCTTTGATTCAGTGCTTGGTTTTACCGTTACTTGGCCGTTCATTAGCATTGGTAGAAGCCAGTCTCGAAGACTTACAAGTTCACGATTTTCGAGGCTTCGCTCAAATATCATTTTGTTGTAATTCGTGACAACTTCATCATATTTTTCAAGCAAATCCGCGGTTGGATGAGCTAATGTCAGCGAATGCAAATCGTTTTTTGTAATCGAACCGAATGTTGTGCCTTCTGAATTTCTGCGATCAAAAATCTGTTTGAAATACTTCATCACATAAAATAGGAAGCCGTCAGATCCAGTTTTACTGTTTAATGTAGCTAAGCCTCGACCAATGCAACAATCGGTGTTGGCAATATTCATATCGCCAACAGGTGCACGAACGCTTAATAAAATGTCACCTTTCTTTGCCATGCGGCTAGGAGCTGTAGTGTATTGTCGAGTGCTGGGAAATAACCAGCCAAAGTCAGTGGAACCTTGATAAAAAATGGTTCCAATACCCTCTTCGTTATAGGAACTTCCCGCTGGTGATTGACCCATCGTAATATTAGCTATCTGAGAGAGAGTCTTATCGCTCCAACCCTCAGGTATCTCCCGTTTCAGGACTGCGTTGTAAACCATCTTTCCGCCAGAAGATTTATAAGGTTTTCCATTCGCATCTGGGAAATCAAACTGCACGAACCAATAGTCATAAAGCGTTTTCGCAATCGCTTCTAGCTCAGTATTAATACGGTTGTTGAGTTCGATTTTTTCATCCAGAGTAGAAAGAACTTTAGCTACTTTTTTTTGTTCACTAAGTGATGGCATTGAAATAGTTTTGCCTGAAATATCAGGAATAGTAATTTGCGGTTGTCCTGACCCAGTACCTTTTTTGCGGTTTTGTTTTAGATTATAAAATAAATAATCTACATCTAAACGCTCTTTATCTGGTATTAAAGATAATAATCTGACAACAGGGAAAAAAGGTTCTTTTCTTACCGCTACAAACCCTACATTCGATCCCCTTGCTGCTAATGTTACGGCAGGTTCAGTAATTCTTGAAGTATCTGTGTATCCCAACAAGCCATTGCTCTTTTCTGCATTTGCAAGTACAGGCACATAAGCTAGCTCAGTTTTATCTAAACTAAATACTTTGGGTTTATCTCCTCCTGCAATAATATCTGCGACTTCACCCAATCGATACGTAGTAAATTGGTTATTCATATTTTAACCCTGATAACTGATTTTTAATCTCCGCTTCCAATTCGCTAGATTGGCTAAATAAACTATCCAAGTTACTAGTAAAACCTTGCATCTTTTCCGCAAACTGCTCTGCGGTAATATCTGCGTATTCAATTTTAACTTCGAAGTATTGTCCGGCACTGAGGCTGTAATTCTTCTCTGTGATATCGTCATAGCTGACTGCAACAGAGAAGTCTTCTTCGGTCCACTTGTTGTTGAATACATCAATGATTTGCTGTTCTTCTTCTGGTGTCAGAACCGTTTTCTGATTCTTACCTTCTTTGACCTTTTGACCCAGGTTGGATGCATCAACCAGCACCACTTTGTCTTTGTTGCTGTCATCAATAAACAGAATGGAGACGTTGGTACCTGTGGTCGCGAAGATATTGGATGGCATGGAGACAACACCTGCCAGCATCTTGTTATCAACCAAGTACTGTCGGATCTTTTTATCAATGCCAGATTGAGCGGTAATAAACCCTGTTGGCAGCACAACCGCTGCTTTACCACCTGGTTTTAATGAGTAAATAATATGCTGCAAGAACAATTGGTAGATTTCCATTTTGTCCTTGGCTTTGGCTTTGATTTTGGGAATGCCAGCAAAAAAGCGATCTTTGTTTTCTTTGCTATCCAACTCATCACGAAAATC
Source organism: Vibrio sp. M250220 (assembly GCF_036533795.1). NCBI lineage: Bacteria > Pseudomonadati > Pseudomonadota > Gammaproteobacteria > Vibrionales > Vibrionaceae > Vibrio > Vibrio sp. M250220. The sequence goes on from NZ_JATABI010000009.1 coordinate 27,413, forward strand.
ACTGAAATCCAGCTTAAATGGTGGGTTAGAGACAATGTAATCAAATTTGCGTAGCTCACCATTTTCCTTGTGGTGTGGATGACGAAGAGTGTCGCCTTCAATCACGTTAGGAATTGAATGCACCAAGTTGTTCAAAATCAGGTTCAAACGCAGTAGGTTTGATGACTTCTTCGAAATATCCTGCGTGTAGATGCTACAACGCGTTTCACCGATAGCATGGGCGACGTTCATAAGCAGAGTGCCAGAACCCGCTGATGGGTCATAACAGCTCACATTGCGCACGGTGCCTTGCTGATCTTCAGGCACCAAAATTGCGGCCATAATGCGTGCTACCGCATGAGGGGTGTAGTACTCGGCATATTTGCCGCCTGAGTTGCTGTTGTAGTCTTTGATCAGGTATTCAAAGATGGTGGCGTAGAAATCAAATTTTTGGTTAAAGATACGCTCAAAACTGAACTCAATCAGTTTGTTGATGATCGCTTTGCAGAAAGCATCACGCTTGGAAACGGTCACGTTCTCGCTGATGCGGGTAAACAGTTGTACTTTCTCGCCTGTGTCCGTCATTACCGCAAACACATCGTTATTGGTGCTGGCGATGTCCATCAAAGTATCATCAAACAGCTGAGCAAACCCAGGCTTGTCTTGTTGGTTGAACAAGTGACTGATGAAGTGATGTGGCTTGAGACGAGCAGTGTCACCGCCCATCTGGATCTGGAGCATCTCTAGATCCTCTTCACTCATTTCAATCAGCGCTTCTTCCCATTTTTTCGCGCTGGCGATTTTTTCGTCTATTTTCTTTGCTTCATAGGCGAACTTATCGTTCAGGAATTTATACAAAAAGACTTGAGTGATGATCTCAAACTCCCCGGTACTGTTGCCTAAGCCATTGGTTGCACAGATGCTTTTCAGGCTATCGATAAGGGCTTTTGTTTTTTCTCTAAATTCGAGTTCGACCATGGTTTGTGTACTGCCTTAGTTGGTGTTCTTACCAGGATTGGCTACCTGTATTAAATTCTTTTAAATATTCTGTTACGACAAGGTGGTTTACATAACGAACCGCTTCCGCATTCAAGGGAATGCTCTGTTGTTTGATAAAGCGGTTATGAACCTTTGGTAGCAAATGCCGCTCAAAATAGCTTTCGTTATCGAGAACGGACGTGTTGTCGAGTACCTGGCTATCGGCGTCTTCTTTGACTCCGAGTAGGGCCTCAAAAATCTTTCTTTCAGAGTCTGTAATGTCGCGTCGTTCTTGCTGGCGTTCGTATAAACGCTTGTGCAGACGCGCATATTTAGTGTCACCTAGGTACTTCTGACGTAATTGGTTATTCTGTCGGTTCAACTCTTTCACTCGTTGGTGAATTTTGTTGAGCGCATCAATGTTGGCGACCATTTCATCTTGTGTTACTTCACTGAGATTCTTTTTCTTAAACAATCGCTCTAGTTCATCTTTTAAGTTGATGAATTTCGGGTCTTGTTGGTCAAAGTTACTTGCCAGAGCTTCACGAGTTTGACGAAGAGTGTTTTTCAACTGATCAGCCAAAACCAGCTCTTCTTCACCGATTTTAACGAACTTGAAGATGACATCTTCTAAAGCTCGGTGCAGCAGGTGTGTGGTGTCTGTGCCTTGTTCAAGATCTTGCTTGAGGTTGAGTAAGTCCAAATGATTGCTGGTTTCGCGGTAAAGCACATTTAGCTTGGCAAAATCCAGCTCATCTAGAAAGTCGTATTCACCTTGCAGGCGAATAAGGTTATACAGGCTTCGTGCATCAGCTAGGGCATTTTTAAGAGCTAAGACAGTTTCTCTATCTTGTATCTGGCTGATTTGATCACAGAAGGTCTCCATGTTGTCGATATCAAAGCGGAACAACACATCTTTAATGTGTTCTATCTCTTGTTTGATCTCTTCCTGTGATTTGAATAGCTTGGAGTAGCTTTCGATTTCGTCGCCCAGCTCTGACTGTAATTCGTCAAAGTAAGCTTTGTTAGTTGCGTCAAACTCTTTGCGGATGTCTGCGAAATCAACTACATAGCCATAACGGAAGTCTTTGTATGTGCGGTTGACGCGTGTCAGTGCTTGTAGCAAGTTATGTTTGCGGATCACGCGGCCAAGGTAGAGTTTCTTCAAGCGTTTAGCATCGAAGCCTGTGAGTAGCATGTTGTAAACAAACAGTAAGTCGATTTTTCCTGCTTTGAAATCTTCAACCCAATCTTTGCGTTCTTGTTTTGTGCCGACATCATGCAAAATCAGCGCAGCATTGCTCACTTTGTGGGCTTGCTTGGCTGGCTCCATGCTTGCCGTTTGAACGTAAGTCGGGATCGGTTCTGCTACCGATGTTGCTTGCTGAGGTTCCGCGCTGTCTCTGCTGAATAGGGGCTTTGAGGCGTACACAGCATTAAACAGCTCAAACATTTTCTTTGCTTGGTCTGAGCTATCGCAAATGATCATACCGCCTATGGTTGAGTCATTTAGCGTACCGCGACTCTTTTCAAAGTCGCTAATGATGTAGTCCAGCATTGGCTCAACAAAACTTTGATGTGCGTATATTTCTTTGCGGTCTACATCGCCCATTTTTACTTCAGCTTCTTCCAGCGCTTGCTGAAGCGTCATTTTGTAATTGGTCGCGATCTCTTCACGAATTAAGCGCAGTGTATAGCCGTCGGCAATGGAAGCATTGTAGTAATACTTGTGAATGTAATCGCCAAAAAGAACTCGTGAGTTATAGTCTTCACCCAGTAATGGCGTACCCGTTAAGCCTATCTTGATAGCGTTGGTATCAGACTGAGTCAGGTTGGCTAGAAAGCTACCTTTCGGGTTATAACTGCGATGAACTTCATCCAGGAAGTAAACACGTTGGATGGTGACGTTATAGTCTTGCGTTGAAATAACGTCGGGGTCATCTTTAAACTTCTGAATGTTGACGACGGTTATTTCGGCTTTGCCTGAGTGGTTGTGAATCACTTGTGTGGCTTTGATGTCACGCGTGAACGCTTCACGGGAGTTTATGGTATGAACAATCAAGCCGCGTGCAGTGAACTCTCGCTGTGCTTGTTGCAGCAAGTCTAGTCTATCGACGATAAAATAGAACTTTGGAATGATTTCTCGTTTTTGGAAGTAGTCCGTTAAGAACCCAACGTTGTAATAGGTTAACGCAGTTTTACCACTTCCTTGGGTATGCCAAATAATCCCTTTACGAACCCCTTCGTTTAGCTTTCGCTCAATAGCTTTGGTCGCAAACATCTGTGGGTAGCGCATGATGTGTTTTTGCAGGCCATCACTCTCTGATACGTAGACCAATGCATAGCGTAGAACAAAGGACAAACGCTCTTTGCTGAGTAAAGAGGTACAGATTCGGTTGGTTGGGCGGCTGGGCTCTTTGTTGCTCAAAAACTCCGGGTTGCTGCGGATCACTTCTAAGTTGTTGTCTTTGAGTACTGCCAGTTCTTGCTCATCAGTCAGTGGTTTTAAAAGTGCAGTGAGATCTAACACTTCTTCTTCGCGAAAGTAGTTAAACACTGGCTTGTCATATGAACTGCTCGCGTAAAACGCACCTTGTACTGGCTCTGGATCACCATCGACGTAGTCCATGTTGTTGGAAAAAATCATGAACTGAGTGATGTTAGCAAAGCGCTTGAATTTCGGGTTTTGAAAACGTTTATTGATGCGTTCTCTTTCCGCGATGATACCGTCTCGGTTGTTAGGCTTTTTCACCTCAATAAACACCAGCGGCATGCCGTTGATTAACAAGATAATGTCAGGACGAAATTCATCGTCTCCGTTCTTGTAGGTTAGCTCAGTAACGACATGGAAGCTGTTGTTGGAAAAGTTCTCGAAATCGATAAGCTTAGTGCCAGATCGAGCCTTCAACTTATTGAAAAAAGCTCGGCCTAAGTCTTGGTTATCCAGAGAGAGTTTCACTTCTTCGAGCAAACGGGCAACGTCATCAGAGGTCATGTCAGGATTTATACGGCTGACCGCTGAGGAGAATAATTCCGGGAAGATATTTGTATCCTTGTCCCAGTGTGTTCCTTTCAGGGATAGGTACTCATAACCCAAACGCATGAGATGTAGGATCGTTGGTATTTTTACTCTTGAATCTTCTGTGAAGCTCATATCAGTCCTTCGTTATTGTTTTTATTGATCATTCTCTGGTGACTGTTCTAGGAGCTCACCAACTTGACAATTAAATAGCACGCACAGCTTGTCGATGGCTTCTAAGTCCACTTTTTGTGCTGTTTCTTTGTACAGAAGTGTCACTGTGTTGCGGCTTAAACCCGTTTCACGAATGACATCCGCTATTCTTAATTTGCGCTCTCCCATCAAACGGGCGAGGTGGCATTTGATCATGTGTTCCTATCCATGCAGGCATTCTGAACGTAAGCGCAACTATAACAGAAATGCCAGCCAGTGGTTAAAAATTAGAGTTGAAATGAAATTATTCGAGAGGAGATATAGCTGGTGTTGCTTGTCTATAGGGAGGGATTGCTGAAAACACACTTTCACAAGTGAAAGTGAGGATCTAATCACTATGCGTTAACTATGGTGAGCAACTTAACGCATTAGCGGGTTACTTAACGCATAGCGCTTTGTGGTTTGGTGAATAACGCTGAAGCAACGCCTAATCCCATTACCGCCTCATTATCTGCGTCCGTAATTCTAAATCATGAATTCGACAGGCTTCTTTTCACGCGAAACTGCCCAAAATGGGCCTGAGCACCGCGCGCCTTTGCGTTGCTCACCGCTCGAACTTTATTTAAGTAGGAGCTTTGTGTGTTGCGAGATAACGCGGTATCACTTTTGGTTTTCGCTTCATTGGTTAGGTAATACTAAAACCCGCCTAACCAGTCTTTATCCAGCTCATCAAAACTAAGATCATGTTTTCCGCAGTAGAACCGCAGGTGTTTACGAGCTGACAGCCAGATCGAGTGGTTGGAGGTTGAGGTGGTTTGTTCTTTGTTGTGTTGGCGCTGGGTGGGTGTTTTAGGTTTTTCATAGACAAACAGATCTAGCACTTCGTGTTCACGTTTTCGCTGACGAGATCCGTTTGATTTAATGGTATAACCGTGGTCATAAATGAGACGCAATGTTCGCGTTCCATCTGCTTTAAGTGCCCGTTTTTCAATGAAAATTTTCATGTTTGTCCCCAATTGGTCCCCAATACGGCATTTATCATGTCATTGGGGACCAACTGGGGACTAGATTTGGCAATTAACGGCAACGGATGGAAACAAACGGCAAATGACGATCTAATAAAATCAGTGTGTTATCTACCGTTGCTTGCTGTTGTTTTCCTTTATTTGCCCACTTTACTTCCCGATACAGAAAGAAGAGAAAATACGACCGAGTAGGTCATCAGAACTAAACTCGCCAGTGATCTCACTGAGATGCTGCTGGGTGATGCGTAGCTCTTCAGCTAAGATTTCTCCGGCCATGTAACCCTCTAGTTGCTGCTGGCCTATGTCCAAGTGTTCAGCGGCTCTGTCTAGTGCTTCTAGGTGGCGACGTCGAGCCATAAAGCCTCCCTCATGCCCACCAGCAAAGCCCATACACTCTTTGAGGTGTGCGCGCAGAGATTCAACCCCCGCTCCTGTTTTGGCTGATAGACGAATAAGAGTAGGATCATTGACATGACATATACCCAGTTCCTCACCCGTTTGATCGGCTTTATTGCGGATCACCGTCATACCAATATTGCTTGGTAAACGATCGACAAAATCTGGCCAGATCTCGATCGGATCGGTGGCATCGGTTGTCGTACCATCCACCATAAACAGTACGCGATCAGCTTGACTAATCTCTTCCCATGCTCGTTCAATACCGATTTTCTCTACCTCATCAGATGCGTCACGTAGACCTGCTGTATCGATGATATGAAGAGGCATACCATCGATATGAATGTGCTCTCGAAGCACGTCACGCGTCGTACCGGCAATGTCCGTTACGATGGCAGATTCTTTACCTGAGAGTGCATTGAGTAAGCTTGATTTCCCCGCATTTGGTCGGCCTGCAATGACAACTTTCATCCCTTCTTGCATGATCGCACCTTGATTGGCTTCTTTACGGACCGCAGCAAGATTGTCGATAATCGTTTGTAAGTCGGCAGCAACTTTGCCATCAGCTAAGAAGTCGATCTCTTCTTCTGGGAAGTCAATTGCAGCCTCAACATAGATACGCAAGTGAATCAAAGATTCGACTAATGTGTTGATTCGTGACGAGAATGCGCCTTGAAGCGACTGTAACGCTGATTTTGCTGCTTCTTCTGAACTTGCATCAATAAGGTCAGCGATGGCTTCTGCTTGTGCTAGGTCTAGCTTATCGTTGAGAAAGGCGCGTTCAGAGAACTCACCAGGACGTGCTGTTCGTATCCCTGATATTTTTAGGATACGTTTGATCAGCATATCCATAACGACTGGGCCACCATGCCCCTGAAGTTCTAATACATCTTCTCCGGTAAACGAGTGGGGATTTGGGAAAAACAGCGCAATACCTTGATCAAGTTGGCTACCATCTTCGGCGGTAAATGGCAGGTATTCCGCGTATCTAGGACGAAGTTCTTTGCCGGTAATTTCCAGCGCAACCTTTGATGCCAATGGGCCGGATACTCGAATAATGCCGACGCCACCACGACCAGGGGCGGTTGCTTGAGCAACAATGGTATCAGTTGTCATAAATGTGCCTGTCTTATTTGTATGCCGATAGTGGCAAATCATGTTTAGCTGAATTGTAATCAGCTCAAATAAAAAAGGCGACCTTTAGGTCGCCTTTCACAGTTAATTCCGCTTAAAGGTTACTTAGAGTGTAAGCCTTTTTTCTCCAGTGCTTTGTAGATAAGCGACTGTTGAATCAGCGTTACTACGTTCGATACTAACCAGTAAAGAACCAAACCTGATGGGAAGAACAGGAAGAAGAAGGTAAACATAACCGGCATGAAGGTCATGATCTTCTGCTGCATCGGATCCGTTACTGTGGTTGGGCTCATCTTCTGAATCATGAACATAGATGCACCCATCAGCAGTGGCAAGATGTAGTACGGGTCTTGTGCTGAAAGGTCTGTGATCCAACCAAAGAATGGTGAATGACGTAGCTCTACAGATTCCATTAGCGCCCAGTACAGTGCAATGAAGATTGGCATTTGTAGAATAAGAGGTAAACAGCCACCAAGTGGGTTCACTTTCTCTTTCTTATACAGCTCCATCATCTCTTGGCTCATACGCTGACGGTCATCACCAATGCGTTCACGCATTGCTTGCAGCTTAGGCTGAAGCATACGCATTTTCGCCATAGACGTGTATTGTGCTTTAGTTAGTGGATACATCGCACCACGAACAATAAACGTCAAACAGATGATTGCGACACCCCAGTTACCAACAAAGCTTTGGATAAATGAAAGTAATGAGTGTAGTGGTTTAGCAATAAACCATAGCCAACCGTAATCCACTACTAGATCTAGATTTGGTGCAACTTCAGCCATCTGGTCTTGAAGTTTAGGACCAACCCAAAGTGTTGCTTTAAGGTTAGCACTGTCACCATCTGCAATCGTTTTGTTCGGCATGCGAACACCGATGTCACCAAGATTACCGATTACACGTGTGTAAAGGTTAGTACCTGGCTCATTGCGTGGAATCCATGCTGATGCGAAGTAGTGTTGAATCATGGCTGCCCAACCTTGGCCGTCAACTAGGTTGAGAGACAGGTTGCGATCTTGCATATCTTCGAAGCTGTACTTCTTGTAACGAGTATCTTCTGTTGAGTACGCACCACCACGGTATGTTGGCATTGTGATGCTGCCACCAGCGTCAAGTAGATTTTGACGTAGGTGAGCGTACATACCGAATGTCGCATTGTTGCCTGACTTGTTGACGATATCGTATTCAACGTCAACAGCGTAGCTGCCACGTTTAACAATGAACGTCTTCGTGTACTCAAGGCCATTGGCAGTAAATGTCATTGGAACGCGTAGTTCGTCCTGGCCATCAGTTAGAGCGAAGCTATCACCGTTTACTGCATATAGAGGGCGGTTAGTGCTGCTAAGGTCGATACCTTGAGGACCAACTAGGCCACTCTGAGCAATGAACTGGTGTCCTGGCTCGTTTTTAAGCAGTACGAATGGATCCGATGAATCCAACTCGTTTGAGTATTGGTTAAGGTCTGCCTGAATAACATCACCACCAACCGTATCAATCGACAGAGTCAATACATCAGTTGTCACGGTAATCATTTTAGCAGAAGCTTGCTGCGCTGGAGCTGGATCTAGCTCGTCCGCAAAAGATGGTGCAGGTAGAGTACTGCTTGATTGAGCCTGCTCAACCGGCTGAGGCGTTGGATTCTTTGCAACTTGCCATTGCTGGAACAATAAGAAAGAAACCAGTGCTAGCGCGATTAACAGGATATTACGTTGAGAATCCATCGTTATTTATCTCTGTCTTGTTTTTGGACTGGTGGAACGGGGTCATACCCCCCTTCATTCAAAGGATGGCATTTTAATAGACGTTTGCTTGATAACCAACACCCTTTTACAAAACCGTGAGCTTTCAACGCTTCAATGGCATAAGTAGAACAGGTTGGAGTAAAACGACAACGCGGTCCAATAAGCGGACTAATTAGGCCTTGATAGAGACGGACAAATCCGATCGCTAACCACGTGAAGGGCGAGACAGACGCTGCCATAACTTATCAAATAGTTTGAATATTTCTTCATTGCTCAAATCTTGCGCGCTTTTCTTGGCAATAACAACAAAATCTTTGTTAGCAAGTTGATGTTGATTGTTACGAAAGCTTTCACGAGCAAGGCGCTTAAAACGGTTACGACCTACTGCGGTTTTGATCTGTTTCTTGGGAACGGCTAAACCTAGTCGAGGATGAGATAGGCTATTTTTACGAGCAATGATGGTGAAATGAGGTGAGCCAGCTCGATGAGCTTGCTGAAAGACATTTTGATAATGCTCGGGAGTTAACAAACGTAACTCCCGATTGAACGTGTACGTATTCAAAATAAACTAATGATTATTTTGATAGGCGCGCACGGCCTTTAGCACGACGTGCATTAATTACTTTACGACCGTTCTTAGTTGCCATGCGAGCACGGAAACCGTGAGTACGCTTGCGCTTTAGAACTGTAGGTTGAAAAGTGCGTTTCATGATAATTACCTTTACTGATCAGTAGTTTTAGGTCAATGTTAACCCGGCGTGGGCGCTTAACGTCTTCTTTATATATAAAGAGGACTAACCGACGCCTCTCAACAAAGAGGCGGAATTGTAATCACAGTCACACAAAGTGTCAATCTCTGTGCGAGTGCTAAATTCCGGCCGAGCGATTATACGTAGTGTGAGCAAAATCTCAAGGATCGATCGATCCTTGTTGATGATCTTTACTCAGCGCCTACCTGTCGTAGGAACTTTTGCAAACGAGGATCTTGTGGATTAGTGAAAATATCCTGTGGAGAACCTTGCTCAACAATTGTTCCTTCCGCCATAAAGATCACTCTATCAGCGACCTCTCTAGCAAATTGCATTTCGTGTGTAACCACCAGCATAGTCTGGTGTTTTGTCGCTAAGTCCTTCATTAAATTAAGAACTTCGCCAACCCATTCGGGATCAAGTGCTGATGTTGGTTCATCAAATAGCAGCAGCTCTGGTTGAAGTGCCATAGCTCGACCAATACCCACACGCTGTTGTTGGCCCCCTGAAAGCGCAGCTGGATAACTATCGCCTTTATCGCCTAGGCCGATGTCATCGAGAATCTGCTGAGCGCGCTGTAGTGCATCACTCTTCTTCCAACCGCGCACGGTAACTAAGCCTTCAGCAATGTTCTGTCTCGCTGTCATATGCGCGAATAGGGCATAGTTTTGGAATACAAAGCCTGTTTTACGTCGTAGAGCCAATACTTCTGATTTAGAGTGTTTTTCAGCGTTGACGCTGACGTCATCGATGGTAATGATGCCTTTGTCCGCATTCTCTAAAAAGTTTACAGTGCGCAAAAGAGTCGATTTTCCTGTGCCACTCGAGCCGATAATGACAATGATCTCACCCCGGTTGATCTCAATATCAATGCCTTTTAATACTTGTGTATCACCAAAGCTTTTATGGATGTTCTCTAATTTGATCATCTTACGTATGCCTTATTCAATTTAGCTTCAGCCCAGATTTGAATGCGAGTCAGGATAACCACGACACCCCAGTAGATTAGCGCTACCGCCAAGAAGGCTTCAAAAAATCGGAAACTCGATGAGGCTTCCATTTGCGCCTTAGCCATGATTTCAGCCACACCTAAGGTAAAAGCAAGCGAGGTTGATTTAATCATATCGATGAAGTAGTTCATTAGTGATGGTAGTGCTACGCGTGTCGCTTGCGGTAGGATGATACGGCGCATCGCTTGAGTCGTCGTCATGCCGACTGACAAGCTAGCTTCCATCTGACTGCGATCGATACCAATGATGGCTGCTCGAATGCTTTCGGCCATATATGCAGCGAAGTGTAAAGTTAAGCCGATGACCGCTGCACTAAATGCATCTAACCCAACTAACCATGGGAAGACTTGAGGTAATCCGTAGTAGAGCAGAAACAACTGCACCAATAGAGGCGTACCGCGGAAGAAGCTAATATAAAGCTGGCTCAGTTGATCGAGAACCGGGATGCGAAACACGCGAATATTGGCCAGAATCACGGCAAGGAACAGTGAAAATACCAGTCCCCATGTCGCCATTTCCATGGTTGTGCCTAAATACTTAAGCAGTATCGGCATCAGATCCAGCATGTAATTAAAATCGAATCCCATAAACGTGTCCCATTGATTAAATAAATGACGGCATTAGAAAAGCAAAACCCACTGCAAATGAAGGGAGGCAGTGGGTTAAGGTGTCCTATCTCAGATGAGATAGAGAGTATACAGGCTTACTGAGTAATGTCAGCGCCGAACCATTTTTGAGAGATTTTCTCTAGAGTACCGTCAGCACGCATTGCTGCAAGTGCTTGGTTTACTTCAGCTTGAAGCTTTTCACCCTTTTCGTTATCAACGAATGGCCAAGCGTTTTGAATGGTTTCGAATGGTTGGCCAGCAAGTTCTAGCGGCAGGCCTGTTTTCTTGATCAGTTCAAGTGCTGACAAGCGATCCATGATAAACGCATCAGCGCGACCTAAAGCAACATCGTGTTCGATACCTGTATCGTAAGTTTTGATATTGATCTTGCCATCTTTATCGTAAGCACGCAGCAATTGCTCAAAGTTTGAACCAAGGTTTACTGCTACTGTTTTACCCGCAAGGTCTTCGATGCCCTTAATGCTATCGTTACCTTTGCGAATGGTGATTTGAGCACCGTCTACCACGTATGGGTCAGTAAAAAGGTATTTTGCTTTACGTGTATCAGTCATAGTGATTTGGTTAGAGATAGTATCAATGCGCCCCGTCTCTAGAAGACCAAATAGACCAGAAAAGTTAGCTGTCACATATTCTACTTTATAGTCGTTGCGTTTGCCGATTTCATCCCATAGATCGACTTCAAAGCCTTGTAACTTATCTTGCTGAACAAAGGTAAACGGGAAGTAACGACCCGACATACCAACTTTTACTTCAGTAGCAGCTTGTACAGTAGCCGCAGAAAGCGCGATAGCTGCAACGGCAGCCTTAATCCAGTTTTTCATTTTACAACTCCACATGATTATGGGGATAAATACTACTGTCAGTTTAGATGAATAGATAAATAACCAAGAGAAATAAACTAGAAACTAGAGTAATAAGCTGTCTGTTTTTCCATCAGTTGTGGAAATTATTGGTGAATAAAGACACAAATCAGCATGAAATCAAGCGAAGAGAAAACGCTTAATTCACAGACTTATCACCAACCCAAAGATCAAGCCAATATTGGAGATATGTGGATCAATGTGTGAGTAAAAATGGGGCAGGTTGTGAGGATCCATCGAATAATGTCGAAAATATTGTGAATAACTTGGATCTTATTCACTGGATCGTCGATCATTTGCTGGCGATCTTGGTTATCAACAGGTAAAATTGCCAATCTTTTCAGATCAATTACTTCGAGTGGGGGCACCGTGTCATCTTCGCTTTGGTTGCAATGTTTGCAACAGCTTCAAGAAGAGCTACCAGCAACTGAATTCAGCATGTGGGTTCGTCCGTTACAAGCGGAGCTCAATGACAATACGCTCACTTTATTTGCCCCAAACCGTTTCGTATTGGACTGGGTACGTGACAAATATCTAAACAACATTAATCGTCTGTTGCAGGAATACTGTGGTAACGACGTACCAAGCCTACGTTTTGAGGTAGGTAGCCGTCGTGTGGCAGCGCCGACCCCTGCACCGAAACGTACACCTGCGGATGTGGCGGCAGAATCCTCTGCTCCTGCGCAACTTCAAGCACGTAAACCTGTTCATAAAACTTGGGATGATGACGCTCAAGCGATTGCTGACATCAACCATCGCTCAAACGTTAACCCAAAACATAAGTTCACCAACTTTGTTGAAGGTAAATCAAACCAGTTAGGTTTAGCGGCGGCGCGTCAGGTGTCTGATAATCCTGGCTCAGCGTACAATCCGCTATTTTTATATGGTGGTACAGGTTTAGGTAAAACACACTTATTGCATGCGGTAGGCAACGCGATTGTTGATAACAAGCCCAATGCAAAAGTCGTTTACATGCACTCTGAGCGTTTTGTTCAAGATATGGTTAAGGCGCTACAAAATAACGCGATTGAAGAGTTCAAGCGCTATTACCGCAGTGTCGATGCACTTCTTATCGATGACATTCAGTTCTTTGCCAATAAAGAGCGCTCACAAGAAGAATTTTTCCATACCTTCAATGCCTTACTGGAAGGTAACCAACAGATAATTTTGACATCTGACCGCTATCCGAAAGAGATCAGTGGTGTAGAAGATCGTCTTAAATCGCGTTTTGGTTGGGGTCTAACGGTTGCGATCGAACCACCTGAGCTAGAAACTCGCGTCGCGATCTTGATGAAAAAAGCGGAAGATCACCAGATTCACCTCGCTGACGAGGTTGCTTTCTTTATTGCTAAGCGTTTACGTTCTAATGTTCGTGAGCTGGAAGGGGCATTGAATCGCGTTATTGCAAACGCCAACTTTACCGGTCGTCCAATTACTATCGACTTTGTTCGTGAAGCGCTTAGAGATTTGCTAGCGTTACAAGAGAAGTTAGTTACCATTGATAATATTCAAAAAACGGTAGCTGAATACTACAAGATTAAAGTCGCGGATCTGTTATCTAAGCGCCGTTCTCGTTCTGTTGCGCGCCCGCGCCAACTTGCTATGGCTCTTGCGAAAGAGCTGACTAACCACAGTTTGCCAGAAATTGGTGATGCATTTGGCGGTCGTGATCATACGACTGTACTTCATGCATGTCGTAAGATTGAGCAACTGCGTGAAGAGAGCCACGATATTAAAGAAGATTACTCGAATTTGATTCGTACCCTTTCTTCTTAATTCGCAGTATCCTTAGCAACGAAATAACCAACGAATTCGGATAAGAGCATCCTATGAAATTTTCCATTGAGCGTGGCCACCTGCTTAAACCTCTTCAACAAGTCTCAGGTGCGTTAGGTGGTCGACCAACATTGCCAATTTTGGGCAACCTACTGTTAAAGGTAGAAGATAACGTGCTATCGATGACGGCGACGGATCTTGAAGTTGAGCTGATTAGCCGTGTGACATTGGAAGGTGAATTCGAAGCTGGCAGCATTACCGTTCCTTCTCGTAAGTTCCTCGATATCTGCCGTGGTCTTCCTGATGACTCAGTGATTACTTTTGTGTTGGAAGGTAATCGCGTTCAGGTTCGTTCTGGGCGTAGCCGTTTTTCGCTATCCACACTTCCTGCGAATGATTTTCCAAATATTGAAGATTGGCAAAGTGAAGTTGAGGTATCACTGACTCAAGCTGAGTTGCGTGGTTTAGTGGAAAAAACGCAGTTTTCTATGGCAAACCAAGATGTACGTTACTACCTCAATGGTATGTTGTTTGAAATCGATGGTACCACCTTACGCAGTGTTGCGACGGATGGCCATCGTATGGCGGTATCACAAGTTCAGCTAAGTGCTGATTTTGCACAAAAACAGATTATAGTACCGCGTAAAGGTGTACTGGAGCTGGTTAAATTACTCGATGCACCAGAGCAGCCTGTTGTTTTGCAGATCGGTAGCTCTAATGTTCGTGCAGAGGTGAATAACTACGTATTTACTTCGAAGCTCGTTGATGGTCGTTTCCCTGATTACCGACGCGTAATGCCACAGAGTACGACCAAAACACTTGAAGCAGGCTGCGATGAGCTACGTCAAGCTTTCTCTCGTGCTGCTATTCTATCGAACGAAAAATTCCGTGGTGTTCGAGTGAATCTTGCTGATGCGGAAATGCGTATTACCGCGAACAACCCAGAACAAGAAGAAGCTGAAGAGATGTTAGATGTCAGTTTTGAAGGTGAACCTATCGAGATTGGTTTTAACGTGAGCTACGTTCTCGATGTGCTTAATACAATTCGTTGTGAGAAAGTACGAGTGTCAATGTCGGATGCCAACGCCAGTGCGTTGATTGAAAATGCCGATGATGACAGTGCGATGTACGTGGTAATGCCAATTCGACTCTAGCATGCCGCTTTCACGTCTTATTATTCAGCAATTTCGAAACATTAAAGCCTGTGATATTGAACTATCAGCAGGCTTTAACTTTCTTATTGGGCCCAATGGAAGTGGCAAAACTAGCATTCTTGAGGCCATCTACCTGCTTGGGCATGGTCGCTCTTTTAAGAGTTCTCTGACAGGCAGAGTGATTCAAAATGACTGCAATGAGCTCTTTGTTCATGGGCGTTTTTTGAACTCGGATCAATTTGCGCTACCAATTGGCATTAATAAGCAGCGTGATGGCTCAACAGAGGTTAAAATAGGCGGTCAGTCTGGACAAAAGTTGGCACAACTGGCACAAGTATTACCTCTGCAGTTGATCCACCCTGAAGGGTTTGATTTGCTGACCGATGGTCCTAAACATCGCCGTGCATTTATTGACTGGGGTGTGTTTCATACCGAGTCTGCATTTTATGATGCATGGGGTCGTTTCAAGCGTCTCAACAAGCAAAGAAATGCGTTATTAAAAACAGCAACCAGTTATCGAGAGCTGAGTTACTGGGATCAAGAAATGGCTCGTTTGGCTGAGAATATTAGCCAGTGGCGTGCGACATATGTCGAGCAAATGAGGGTAAAGGCTGAAGAAATTTGTCAGACATTCTTACCCGAATTTGAGATTCAACTGAAGTATTATCGTGGATGGGATAAAGAGACGCCATACCAAGATATACTGGAAAAAAATTTCGAGCGTGATCAAGCATTAGGGTACACATTTAGTGGTCCTAATAAAGCGGATTTGCGCATCAAGGTGAATGGCACACCTGTTGAGGATGTACTGTCACGTGGTCAGTTAAAGTTAATGGTTTGTGCATTGCGTGTGGCTCAGGGACAACATCTTACTGAAATGACTGGCAAGCAATGTATCTACTTAATTGATGACTTTGCATCTGAATTAGATAGCCAACGTCGTAAGCGCCTAGCGGATTGCTTGAAAGCGACGGGGGCTCAAGTTTTTGTAAGCTCTATTACTGACAGTCAAATTGCAGATATGCAAGACGAAAATGGCAGGATGTTCCATGTGGAACATGGCACAATAGAGCAAAATAAATAGCGGAAGAAAACTCATGTCTGAAAATTACGATTCATCGAGTATTAAGGTACTAAAGGGTCTGGATGCGGTTCGTAAGCGTCCTGGTATGTATATCGGCGACACGGATGATGGCACCGGTCTGCACCACATGGTTTTCGAGGTGGTGGATAACTCAATTGATGAAGCGTTAGCAGGTCACTGTAAAGACATCATTGTGACAATTCATGAGGATAACTCAGTTTCTGTAAGCGATGATGGTCGTGGTATTCCGACAGAATTGCACCCAGAAGAGAAAGTCTCTGCGGCTGAAGTTATCATGACAGTACTCCATGCTGGTGGTAAGTTCGATGATAACTCGTACAAAGTTTCGGGTGGTCTACACGGTGTAGGTGTTTCAGTAGTAAACGCCTTGTCTGAAAAAGTAACGCTAACGATTCATCGTGGCGGTCATATCCATACGCAAACCTATCGTCATGGTGAGCCTGAAGCGCCACTAGCAGTGATTGGGGATTCAGATAAAACGGGTACGAAGATCCGTTTCTGGCCGAGTGCAGAGACTTTTACTAACACGGAATTCCACTACGATATTCTCGCTAAGCGTCTACGTGAACTGTCTTTCCTAAACTCAGGTGTCTCGATTAAATTGATCGACGAGCGAGAAGAAGATAAGAGTGACCACTTCATGTTTGAAGGTGGTATCCAAGCATTCGTTGAGCATCTTAACACCAACAAAACCCCAATCATTGACAAGATCTTCCACTTCGACTTCGAACGTGAAGATGGCATTGCTGTTGAAGTTGCGATGCAGTGGAACGATGGTTTCCAAGAGAATATCTACTGTTTCACCAATAACATTCCTCAGCGTGATGGTGGTACGCACTTGGCCGGCTTCCGTGCGGCATTGACTCGTACCCTGAACACTTTCATGGATAAAGAAGGCTTCTCTAAGAAGGCAAAAACAGCGACATCGGGAGATGATGCTCGTGAAGGTCTAACCGCTGTTGTATCTGTTAAAGTTCCAGATCCGAAATTCTCTAGCCAAACTAAAGACAAACTGGTCTCTTCTGAAGTGAAGTCTGCGGTAGAGTCTGCAATGGGTGAAAAACTGTCTGAGTTCCTAGTTGAGAACCCAACAGAAGCGAAGATGGTTTGTTCTAAAATTATCGATGCGGCACGTGCTCGTGAAGCGGCGCGTAAAGCTCGTGAAATGACTCGTCGTAAAGGTGCGTTAGACCTAGCGGGTCTACCTGGTAAACTGGCAGACTGTCAGGAAAAAGATCCAGCGCTGTCTGAACTCTACATAGTGGAGGGTGACTCGGCAGGCGGCTCCGCAAAACAAGGCCGTAACCGTAAGAATCAGGCTATCCTACCGCTTAAAGGTAAGATCCTGAACGTTGAGAAAGCACGTTTCGACAAAATGCTTTCTTCTCAAGAAGTGGCAACGCTTATTACCGCTCTTGGCTGTGGTATCGGTCGTGACGAGTACAACCCAGATAAACTGCGTTACCACAACATCATCATCATGACCGATGCTGACGTCGATGGTTCGCACATTCGTACGCTTCTATTGACCTTCTTCTACCGTCAAATGCCTGAACTCATTGAGCGTGGCTACGTGTACATTGCTCAGCCACCGCTATACAAAGTGAAGAAAGGCAAGCAAGAGCAGTACATTAAAGACGAAGATGCGATGAACCAGTATCAAGTGGCACTGGCTCTAGATAGCGCATCTCTACATGTGAATGCACAAGCACCAGCATTGTCTGGTGAAGCATTAGAGAAGTTAGTTCAGCAGTACAATGCGGGTATTAAGCTGGTGGATCGTATGAGCCGTCGCTACCCACGCGCACTGGTGCATGAGCTTATCTACGTACCACGTTTAACGGCGGAGCAATGTAATGACTCTGCTGCTGTAGAAACTTGGACGAAAACTCTCGTTGAGCAGTTGAACGCGAAAGAAGTCGGTGCTAGCCAATACAGCTTCGAAGTGGAACAGCATGCAGAGCTTGGTCTAAGCCTACCTAAGATCATTGTACGTACTCATGGTGTGATGCACGAACATGTACTCAGTATTGATCTGCTTAACTCGAAAGAGTTCGGAAAACTTGCGACGCTGTCTGAAGCATTAGACGGTCTAATTGAAGAGGGCGCTTACATCAAACGTGGTGAGCGTACTCAGCCTGTTGTTAGCTTTGTTGAGGCTTTAGAGTGGTTAATTAAAGAATCTCGTCGTGGTCTTAGCCTACAGCGTTACAAAGGTCTAGGTGAGATGAACCCAGATCAGCTTTGGGAAACCACAATGGATCCAGAAACGCGCCGTATGATGCAAGTAACGATTGAAGATGCCGTAGGTGCTGACCAATTGTTCACGACTCTAATGGGTGACCAAGTTGAGCCGCGTCGTAACTTCATCGAAGAGAATGCACTGAAAGTAGCTAATTTGGATGTATAAAGTTCCTAGTTACTAGCAGCGAGCCCCTAGAAAAAGCGCAGGTCGAAAGATTTGCGCTTTTTTATTGGAGGTTAATTAAAACAATCATTTAGTATTAGTCTAGCCACTAGCCACTAGCCACTAGTCACTCGAAACTAGGAACTTTTTTACTTTTATCCCTTGAAACTAATTTACCCCAACCACATATCTATTGTTGAAGAGGGAAGCTGTCTTGCTCAAAAGAGAAGAAACAGAACCTCTGGACTCGCTGATAAGGTATCGCTCAAGAGAGGATGACCTTAAAGGTACACAATTTAAAACTTGATTCGTTGCTATGTCCCCGAGCTTAGACCTAACAGAGGTAGCCAGAGGAATAGTCAATGAGTCCCTTAGTCGGCAAGGCTACGATCATAGTATCGAACCACGCAAACTCACGACTAAGACTATTGCTTACTAAAAGGATAGCACTATGAGAACTGTAGATTTCACTCCACTATACCGCAATGCAATTGGCTTCGATCGTCTGTTCAACATGATGGAAGCGAACTCTTCGAAGAACTCTTCAGGTGGTTACCCTCCATACAACATTGAGCAGCAAGACGATAATCACTACCGTATTACTATGGCTGTGGCGGGCTTTGCTGAAGAGCAGTTAGATTTAACTCAAAATGACAACATGCTGATCGTCAAAGGCGAGCGTAAAGCCGAAGAAGAGAAAAAATACGTTTATCAAGGTATTGCAGAGCGCGATTTCGAGCGTAAGTTCCAGCTAGCAGACTATGTAAAAGTTGTCGGAGCGAGCATGGAAAATGGTCTTCTCCACATTGATCTTGAACGCGAAATCCCTGAAGCGATGCAACCACGTAAGATTGCTATCAATGGTCAAAAACTCATTGAAGGTTAATATTCCGTCTCATAAATGAGAGCTGAGAGTGAAAGAGCGCCTATGAGCGCTCTTTTATTGCTCTCAATTCTATCCATCAGTAGTTTCTGCGTCGACAATTAATAAACTTGGAAAATAGAATGAAAAAAGTGGTATTGGCAGCGTTGATTGTTGCTGTCTCTGGTTGTTCTAGCTTTGGGCTGTTTTACTTCTGATGAAATTAAGCCTCTTGATAGGCTCGCGCTACTTCTTCAGCGATAATATCGATACCTTTCTGCATCATCTCATCATCTCATCATCTTGCACATAGTTCATACGTAAACACTGGTGAGCGTGTTCCCAGTCATCTTCCTGACCGATAAAGAAATACTCTCCAGGTACAATCAAAACCCCACGAGCTTTAAGACGCTGATAAAGTTCCATAGTTGTGATTGGAAGTTCATCAAACCATAACCAAAGGAAAATAGTGCCTTCCGGTTTATGAATACGAAAACGCGGATCGGTAATTGCGTTTTGCAGCAGTTCAACAGCACGAAGTGACTTTTGTTGGTAGAAAGGTTTAATTACCTCTGAACTGAGTTTTAGTAAGTTCCCTTTTTCAATCATATGATGAGCGATCGCTGGCCCAATGCTCCCCGGTGCTAAACTGATAATGCCGTTCATATTCGTCAGTGCTTGAGTTATTTCTTCATTGGCGATGACAATCCCGCAGCGAACACCCGGTAGACCTAGTTTTGATAGGCTCATGCATAAGATGGTGTTCTTATTCCAAAATGGCTGTACATCTTCGAAGATGATATTTGGGAATGGCAGTCCGTAAGCGTTATCGATAATCAGTGGAATGTTGTTTTCACGTGCGAGTTTGTCCAACTTGTGAATCTCTTCATCCGTTAGAACATTACCTGTAGGGTTAGTCGGGCGTGATGCACAGATAGCCGCCACGGACTCATCAACCTTAAGTTGCTCAAAGTCGA
This sequence comes from Vibrio sp. M250220, assembly GCF_036533795.1. Taxonomy (NCBI): domain Bacteria; kingdom Pseudomonadati; phylum Pseudomonadota; class Gammaproteobacteria; order Vibrionales; family Vibrionaceae; genus Vibrio; species Vibrio sp. M250220. The sequence continues at coordinate 47,368 of NZ_JATABI010000009.1, forward strand.
CGTGATATTTGAATAGGCCATTATCGAGTAATTCTATCTCTGGGTGGTAAGAGATAAAGATGTTCTCATCAACCCCAGCATCGCCATAGCCAATATACTCAGGAGCCAAAGGCAGCAGAATTTTTTTGTGCGAGCCATCTGGCTGCTGACCTGCAAGCAGGTTAAATAAGTAGAAAAAACCACTTTGACTGCCATTTGTTAGACTGATGTTCTTCTCACTGATATCCCAACCATAAGTCTCTTTCAATAAGTTAGCGAGTGCTTTAACAAATGCATCTTTGCCTTGCGGACCATCATAATTGGCCATGGCTGCGATCAATTCGCCACTGGCGAGCATCTCTTTACTGGTTTGGCGAAAGTCTTCGAGCATAGCTGGAATCGCGGCTGGGTTACCTCCACCGAGCATAATGGCTCCTGGGGTACGCAGACCATCATTTAAATCATCCATCAATCGTGTGATACCAGAATACTGATTAAATTTTTCACCAAACTTCGAGAATTGCATTTGTAGTTATACCTAATTCATTGTGATTGCTTTAAGTGTAATGAGTTACTAGAAACAGCTAGTAAAGCGAATAATCCTTGAACATACCTTAATGTGAGTACAACGCAAAGAGCCAATCTAAGCATGGCAGAAAATAATTTACTTTCTGATCACAAATCCAGTCTCATCGGATCGATGTTTGGAGTGTTATCGTGAGCAATCTGTCGCGAGTTCGCTGGAAGGTAAAGAAAAAAGGGAAGCATTTGCTTCCCTTACTCTTGGTGATTTCAATCGATTCTTACGATTAATGCTTACTTCTGTAGTAGTGAGATATCAGCAATTTGCAAGAATAGGTTACGTAGATTGTTCAGTAGCGTTAGACGGTTTGTCTTAAGCGCTTCATCATCCGCCATAACCATTACGTTATCGAAGAACGCATCGACAGGTTCACGTAGATCTGCAAGCTTGCTTAATGCTTCTTGGTAGTTGCCTGTCGCAAATGCTGGCTCAAGAGCTTCAGTCATCACTTCTACGCTTTCAGCTAGTGCTTTTTCTGCGTCTTCTTGGAGAAGAGCTAGGTCTATCTCTGCTGCCAGTTCACCATCGAATTTAGCAAGGATGTTACCTACACGTTTATTCGCTGCTGCGAGTGCTTCTGCCGCTTCCAATTCACGGAAGTGAGATACCGCTTTAACACGTTGGTCAAAGTCTGCTGGTTTGGTTGGACGACGCGCTAGTACTGCTTGGATGATATCTACGCTAAAGCCTGCATCTTGATACCAAGCGCGGAAACGACCCAACATGAACTCGATAACATCTTGCTCAACGTTGTCATTGGTCAGCTTGTTACCAAACTGGATTTTTGCTTCGCGGATAAGATCAACGAGGTCTAGGTTGTAGCCGTTTTCAACGATGATACGTAGTACACCTAGAGAAGCGCGGCGAAGTGCAAATGGATCTGAGCCTTTAGGTGCTTGGCCAATACCAAAGATACCGACGATAGTGTCTAGCTTGTCCGCCATAGCGACTGCTGAAGAGATACCTGTGCTTGGTAGGTCGTCACCAGCAAAACGAGGCATGTATTGCTCGTACAGCGCCAGTGCAACTTGTTCGTCTTCACCGTCATGCTTGGCGTAATGCATGCCCATAACCCCTTGAGTATCGGTAAATTCGAATACCATTGAAGTCATTAGGTCACACTTAGCCAATAGACCTGCGCGAGTTGCTTTTTCAACATCAGCGTCGATCTGCTTAGCGATGTAGCCAGCAAGAGCGGTAATACGGTCAGTTTTGTCTTTGATCGTACCAAGTTGCTTTTGGAAGATAGCTTGTTCTAGCTCAGGAAGACGATCGATAAGAGGACGCTTGCGGTCAGTGTTAAAGAAGAACTCTGCATCCGCTAGACGTGGACGTACAACCTTCTCGTTACCTTCGATTACGTAGCGTGGCTCTTTTGATTCGATATTCGATACAAAGATGAAGTTTGGTAGCAACTGCTTGTTTTCATCGTATACAGGGAAGTACTTTTGGTCACCTTTCATGGTGTAAACCAAAGCTTCAGAAGGCACTTTTAGGAACTTTTCTTCAAACTTTGCCGTAAGTACAACAGGCCACTCAACAAGAGAAGTCACTTCTTCTACTAAGTCGTCTTCTAGATCGGCAATACCACCAACGGCGGCCGCTGCTTTTTGTGCGTCAGCGAGAATGATCGCCTTACGTGCTTCGTAATCTGCCATTACTTTACCGCGTTCTTCCAGAATCGCTGGATATTGCTCTGCATAGTCGATAGTGAACTCTTGTTCACCCATGAAGCGGTGACCACGGATAGTGCGGCTTGACGCAACTCCAAGGATTTCACCTTCGATCAGATCCGAACCCATAAGCATGGTTAGCGTTTTCACTGGACGGATAAATTGTGTTGCTTTATCGCCCCAACGCATTGGTTTTGCGATTGGTAGGTCAGCAAGAGCTTTAGCAGCAAGTTCCACAACGATTTCTGAGGTTGCTTGGCCTTTTACTTCTTGTTTGAACAGTAGCCATTCACCCTTGTCCGTGACCATGCGTTCAGCTTGGTCAACTGTGATACCACAGCCGCGAGCCCAGCCTTGTGCTGCTTTGGTTGCGTTACCTTCAGCATCGAAAGCAGCAGCAACAGCAGGACCACGCTTTTCAACGACTTTGTCTGCTTGACCTTCAGCCAGTGCTGATACTTTAAGAGCTAAACGACGAGGAGCGGCATACCATTTCACTCCTTGGTGTTCAACGTCTGCTCCTTTTAGCTCAGCTTCGAAATTTGCTGCGAACGCTTCTGCTAATGTACGAAGTTGCGTTGGTGGTAGCTCTTCTGTACCGAGTTCAATTAGAAATTCTTTAGCCATGATTACTTCTCCTCACCTTCTTTTTTACACATAGGGAAGCCAAGTGCTTCGCGAGATGCGTAGTAGGCTTCTGCAACAGACTTAGTCAGGTTGCGGATACGAAGGATGTAACGTTGACGCTCTGTTACAGAGATTGCTTTACGTGCATCAAGTAGGTTGAAGGCGTGTGCCGCTTTCAGGATGCGCTCGTAAGCAGGTAGAGGAAGAGGTTTCTCAAGCTCTAGTAGTTGCTTAGACTCTTTTTCACACTGATCGAAGAAGCTAAATAGGAAATCTACGTCTGCGTGCTCAAAGTTGTACGTTGATTGCTCAACTTCGTTTTGGTGGAAGATATCACCGTAAGTGACTTTGCTACCGTCTGGAGCGACGTTCCACACTAGATCGTAAACGGAGTCCACTTCTTGAATGTACATCGCTAGACGTTCGATACCGTAAGTGATTTCGCCAGTCACTGGTTTACACTCAAGGCCGCCCACTTGCTGGAAGTAAGTAAACTGAGTCACTTCCATGCCGTTTAGCCATACTTCCCAACCAAGACCCCATGCACCTAGTGTTGGGTTTTCCCAGTTATCTTCTACGAAGCGGATGTCGTGAACTAGCGGGTCGATACCAAGAACTTCAAGCGAGCCTAGGTACAACTCCTGAATGTTATCCGGAGATGGTTTTAGAGCTACTTGGAACTGATAGTAGTGCTGCAGACGGTTCGGGTTTTCACCATAACGGCCATCGGTTGGACGACGTGAAGGTTGAACGTAAGCTGTCGACATTGGCTCTGGGCCAAGTGCACGTAGACATGTCATTGGGTGAGAGGTGCCTGCACCTACTTCCATATCTAGAGGCTGAACGATTGTGCAGCCATTTTGTGCCCAGTAATCCTGCAGCGCGAGGATCATTCCCTGGAAGGTTTTGATATCGTATTTTTGCATAGTAATTCGCGCGATTCTTGTGTCTAAAATTGATAAAAAATAACAATCAAGTATACCCAGATATTAGGCATGGGAGTAGAGGTAATCTTGACTAATTGATAGGCAAAAATCCCCTTTAATAGAATTTTTCTGCCTTATCTAACCAAATTTTCCTAAAAGGGAGTTTATTTGTAGTTTCCTACTTGAGAATCGTTAAGGGGAGCGATAGAATTCCGCTGTCTTTGGGGAGTAGCTTACCTATTTATCAACACTGGGATAATAGGTTCGTTCGTCAACATAATTGATGCAAAATCATCATGGCGTTCGAGACGAGTAGTGACAGATAACAATCAAAAACGTCACTCGTGTTTAGCAAGACCTTAGACAAATCATCATGAACCGGGGTGGGGCATGAGGTTTGTCTTTGGTTAAAAATAATCCCTACCTCAAAAGAGCATGTCTTGAGCGTTTTAGCTATTTCTATTACCACCGTCGCACTGGCGGAAATCGGTGATAAAACTCAATTATTGTCACTCCTGTTAGCGAGTCGATACCGTAAACCTATACCTATTATCGCAGCCATTTTTCTTGCCACTATTGCCAACCACGCGTTAGCAGCATGGCTAGGTGTTGTCGTTGCTGATTATCTTTCACCGCAAGTTTTAAAATGGGTGCTGGTGGTCAGTTTCGTCGCTATGGCCGCCTGGGTACTGATACCAGACAAACTTGATGACGATGAACAGATTTCGAATCGAGGACCTTTCATCGCCAGTTTTATTGCATTTTTTGTCGCTGAGATCGGAGATAAAACGCAAATCGCAACCTCAATTTTAGGTGCGCAATATGCGGATGCTCTGAGTTTGGTTGTTCTTGGCACCACAATCGGTATGCTTTTGGCCAATGTACCCGTGGTACTGATCGGTAAACTGTCAGCAGACAAAATGCCACTGGATTTGATCCGAAAAGTGACCGCTTTGCTATTCATCGCCTTAGCGACTGGTGCTGCAATTTACTCGTAGTTTGCTAAGGATATGGTGTTAAATATCAATAGCTAGCCTTTAAAATGCGTCAGTTCAAAGTATGGATTGAAATCGTTCGTAGACGTGATCGCTGACATATTAGTGTCATGTTTGTCATGGTAATTTAACCGTGTGATTGATAGCGAGAGGGCGATACGATGCTTACACGTTATACGGGGATCACCCCTAGAAGTCAGAGTTACTTGTTCACCTTTGGCCTTGTGTTGTGTTTGCTGGCTATGGTGCTAACGGACATGTGGTTGCCCATTGTTGCGGGTTCGTTCATTTTGACTGGCTTGACGGTTGAGGCTTGGATTCGAGTCGCTCACATAATACCGATGCATGAAGAGATGCGTGCCATGAGAAAGCAGATCAATAAACTTCAGGCTGAAATTCACACCATAGAATACGACGAATAAAGTAACGGCTGCCCTTGGGCAGCCGTTTTTTCATCTCTTGCTAATGGCCTCTATGCTATGCCATTCCTTTCTTAATTAAATATAGGTATGGCAGTTGTTCTGTCTGAGAGCCGATTAACTGATGATCCATAAAGCGACAGAAACTGGGAATGTCTCGGGTTGTTGATGGGTCATCAGCTTTAACAAGCAGAACCTCACCATCTTGCATGTTTCGAATTGTCTTCCTGACCATCATCACTGGCTCTGGGCAGCGTAGTCCTTCTGCCTCTAATGTTTGATTTGCCTGCTCGATATTGAATGTCATGGTCGTATCTTTGGTTACTTAATTTGGCCTAGATAATACTAGTGAAGAAAAAATATTCAATAACCCCTTGGCAAACGGATCATTTTGTTTTAACTTAGTTAACAAGTTGGTAACATTTGAACGAGGGAGCTATTATGTTGACAGCATTAGATCGGTTAACAATCTATTCAGTGTTGTGCTTTATCTCTTTCTGCGCTCTTGTTTTACGTTCACCAGCAGAATCGTCTTCGTTTATGCCGCTACTCGGCATGGGTGCGACGGTTGTAGGGATCTGGCTCGAGATGCATCGCTGGCCGAGCGCATCTGAAGAGCAAGAGAATGGATGATTGCGCTTCCAACCGTCATTCATTTCTGTCACTACGCTCAACTACATTCCGACACTATCCCCAGTTTTCTTGGGCTTCCCCGCTGAAAAGCGGGATTTTTTTTGCCTGAAAAAGGTACAATTGCAGACACCTTTTCAAAAAATGATGGTTAAACGTGGAATTAGAAGACATTTATCGTCGTGACCTTAGCTTGTTGGTGGCTCTTCGTGTTCTTATCGAGGAATGCAGCGTCAGCAAAGCGGCAAACCGCCTCAACCTCAGTCAATCGGCTATGAGTCGAGTGCTTGGGCGTTTACGTGAAATGCTCTCCGATCCACTGTTTACTCGGCAAGGTCAGCACTTGATTCCAACGCAAAAAGCGCTGGAAATCGATCAGGCTTTGGGTGAACCTCTCGAATCTCTTCGCCAGTTGTTGTCACCATTAGAGTTTGAGCCAAGGAGCTGCGATCAGACGTTCAATATAGCGACCACAGATTACGCGATGCAAACCATACTGCCCTTTGCTCTACCGCGAATCTATCAGGAAGCGCCGAATGTTTCGTTTAACTTCCTACCTTTGCAACATGACAGACTCGCTGATCAACTGACTTATCAAGGGGCAGACTTAGCCATCTGCCGACCTATTGGCCCAGTCGAACCACTACGCAGTGAAATTCTTGGTCGGGTAGGTGTGCTTTGCTTGCTCTCAAAACAGCATCCTTTAGCAGATAAAGAGATGAGCCTATCGGATTATTTGACCTATCCGCGTGCGATGATAGCGATAAGTGATGGAGTTAAGGCACTGATTGAGCAGGCTTTGATTGATCAACCTGAGCGGAAAATGGTGTTAAGGGCATATCATCTTGAGGCGGCATTGGCGATTGTGGATACCATGCCAATCATTATTACCGTGCCTGCTGATTTGGCGTACTTAGTTGCTGAACGTTATGACTTGCTCATCAAGCCGTTGCCATTTCAGTTTACGCCCTTTGATTATTCAATGATTTGGCATCCCCGCTGTGAACATTCACCTTCTCAGGAGTGGCTGCGTGGGATAGTTAAAGAAGAATGTAGTCGTTTAATTGCCAAGCGAATAGAAGATATTGGGTTAGACTAGACAGGCAGAATCAATAAGAGCCAGCATTACAGGTGCTGGCTCTTTGAGTATTGCTGTCGCTAAAGTTTGATCACCACTCGACCTGTTACTTGACCGTTGGTGATATCTTCAGCGTATTTTGGCGCATCTTGAAGCTCAATCTCTGTACATGCTTGTTCAAAGTAGCTCTCTGGAAGGAGCTCAACCAGTCTCTCCCACGCCGCAATACGTTTTTCGGTTGGGCACATTACCGAGTCAACGCCTTGTAGACGTACGTTACGTAGAATAAACGGCATGACGGTTGTTGGTAGGTCAAAGCCGCCAGCAAGCCCACATGCTGCTACAGCGCCGTTATAATCCATTTGCGCAAGGACTTTCGCTAGCACTTTACTGCCTACGGTATCAACCGCACCCGCCCAAACTTGTTTTTCTAGTGGACGCGCAGGTTCTTCAAACTCTGCTCGATCAATGATTCGGCTAGCGCCAAGTTTCTCTAGTAGTGGACCATTTTGTTCTACACGTCCGGTGACAGCTGTGACTTGATAGCCCAAAGCTGCCAGCAGCGATACGGCAACCGAGCCAACCCCGCCACTCGCACCTGTTACAAGTACTTCACCGGACTCTGGTGTGATACCAGCATCAAGCAGAGCTTGCACACACAACATGCCAGTAAAACCTGCGGTTCCTACCATCATGGCTTTTTTACTGTCGATACCTTTTGGTAGTGGGACTAGCCAGTCTGCTTGTAAACGAGCACGCTGAGCCATGCCACCCCAGTGGTTTTCACCCACACCCCAGCCGGTGAGTACAACTTTGTCACCCGCTTGGTAGCGGTTGTCTTCAGAGCTGACAACGGTTCCCGCCATATCAATACCAGGCACCATTGGAAAATTACGGATAATTTTGCCTTTACCAGTGATAGCCAAACCATCTTTGTAGTTGAGAGATGAGTAATCGACGTCGATTAGGACTTCACCTTGAGGAAGTTGTGATTCATCGATTTGCTCGATGGAAGCAATAGTGCGTTTGTCTTCTTGGTTTAGGATCAGTGCGTTAAACATTTGTCGTCTCCACCACGGGCAGCAATTAAAAAACAGAATTGAGTGTAGACCTAAATAAGGCATGACTAAAATGAAACTTTAGCATTATATCTATGCGTACCATACATTCTGTCCAATAAGCTGACAGGTTAGTGCTCACGGTTCAGAGCGAAAAATCACTAAAGCCAAATAAAAAAGCCTCTTACTGAAAGCAAGAGGCTGAGTATTGAGGGTATCCTGACTAGGAAAGGAAGAACTTATACGACGGGTTGTCGGTTTCGTCTTTGCATTGATAACCCAGTTCACGCAGATGAGCTGAGAATTGAGAGAGATCTGACTCATCCAATTCAAAGCCACACAGTACTCGACCATAGTCAGCACCATGGTTGCGGTAGTTGAACAGGCTAATATTCCAGTGTGTCCCTAGGGTACTTAAAAATTTAAGAAGAGCGCCGGGGTACTCAGGAAACTCAAAACTATAGAGACGTTCTTTCAGTGGTTTAGATGGCTTTCCACCAATCATGTAGCGAATATGCAGTTTTGCCATTTCGTCATCTGACAAATCAACCACTGGGTAACCGCCGTTACGTAGATCATGGATGATATGTTCTAACTCTTCTTGACCACCCTGCAGACGAACACCGACAAAGATATTCGCTAAAGAATCATCATTGTAACGATAGTTAAACTCAGTGACAGCACGGCCACCAATTAAGTTACAAAATTCGAAGAATGCCCCTTGGCGTTCAGGAATCGTGACAGCTAACAGGCCTTCACGTTTTTCACCGAGTTCGCAACGCTCGGAGACGTAACGCAGACCGTGGAAGTTAGTGTTTGCGCCTGATAAAACGGTTCCAAGGTTTTTACCCTTGAGTTCATTCTTTTCTGCAAATTTCTTTAGTCCAGCCAGAGCGAGTGCACCAGAAGGTTCGGCAATCGCACGGGTATCTTCAAAGATATCTTTTACTGCAGAGCAGATTTCATCGCTGGATACCGAGATGTGTCCATCGATGTATTTTTGACAAAGGCGGAATGTCTCTTCTCCGATACGTTTTACAGCTACGCCGTCAGCAAACATACTCACTTGGTCTAAAACGACAGGCTCTCCTGCGTCTAGAGCGGCTTTCAGACAAGAGGAATCTTCAGGTTCAACAGCAATGACTTTTATCTCAGGCATCAGTTGTTTGACTAGAACAGCAACGCCCGCAGCAAGACCACCACCACCAACAGGGACAAAGATGTAATCGAGATGACCATTTTGTTGCAGCATCTCCATGCCAATTGTTCCCTGACCAGCAATGACCAAAGGGTGATCAAACGGAGGAACAAAGGTGTAACCATGCTCAGTAGACAAACGTTCAGCTTCCGCTTTAGCTTCATCAAAGTTGCTGCCATGTAGAACCACATTGCCGCCAAATCCGCGTACCGCTTCTACCTTGATATCCGGTGTCGTTTTAGGCATGACAATGGTAGTCTTTATGCCTAGTTTCGTGCCCGATAGCGCCATGCCTTGTGCATGGTTGCCTGCCGACGCAGCGATCACGCCTGCCGATTTCTGTTCATCGTTCAAACTCGCGACCATATTGTACGCACCTCGCAGTTTGAACGAGTGCACGGGTTGGCGGTCTTCACGTTTAATTTGAACGTTATTACCAATACGAGCCGAAAGACGGGGCATATCCTGAAGTGGAGTAACGGTCGCCACTTCATAAACTGGAGCTCTTAAGATCTGGCGCAGATAGTCTGCGCCAGTTTGTTGCGTAAGCGTCATAAGCTAGCCCTCTAGCTTAGATTTATCTCGTACCGCACCTTTGTCAGCACTGGTAGCCATACTCGCGTAAGCTTTTAGTGCAAATGATACTTCACGTTGACGATCAGCTGGTTTCCAGCCAAGTTCGTCTTGTTTTGCACGGCGCTCAGCAAGTTCCTGTTCTGAAACCTCAAGAGAGATTGAACGGTTAGGAATATCAATTGCGATCATATCGCCTTCTCTTACCAGACCGATAGCACCACCGTTAGCTGCTTCAGGAGAAGCGTGACCGATAGATAGGCCCGATGTTCCGCCTGAGAATCGACCGTCAGTAAGCAGGGCACACTCTTTACCTAAACCCATCGATTTGAGGTAAGTAGTTGGGTACAACATCTCTTGCATACCAGGGCCACCTTTAGGGCCTTCGTAGCGAATAATGACCACATCACCAGCTTTCACTTTGCCGCCCAGAATACCTTCAACGGCATCTTCTTGGCTTTCAAAAACGACAGCCGGACCGGTAAATTTAAGGATGCTTTCATCCACCCCTGCTGTTTTCACGATACAACCATCGAGAGCGATGTTGCCTGAAAGAACGGCTAAGCCTCCCTCTTGGCTGAAGGCATTCTCTTTCGTGCGGATACAACCTTCTTTGCGGTCATCATCAAGGCGATCCCAACGGCAATCTTGTGAGAATGCTTTGGTCGTACGAATGCCAGCAGGGCCTGCGCGGAAGAATTTTAGAACCTCTTCATCTTCGGTCTGCATGATGTCGTATTTGGCTAACTGCTCTTTCATAGAAAGACCCAGTACGGTATGTGCGTCGCTGTGTAGCAGTCCTGCGCGGTCAAGCTCACCAAGGATAGCCATTACACCACCAGCTCGGTGCACGTCTTCCATGTGGTATTTCTGCGTAGATGGCGCCACTTTACATAGATGCGGTACCTGACGAGATAGGCGGTCGATATCTTCCATATCAAAATCCACTTCACCCTCTTGTGCTGCTGCTAGCAGGTGCAGGATGGTATTGGTTGAACCACCCATCGCGATATCCAATGCCATCGCGTTTTCAAATGCGTCAAACGTTGCAATGTTGCGTGGTAGTGCAGATTCGTCATCTTGCTCGTAGTAACGACGTGTCAGTTCAACAATGCGTCGACCGGCGTTAAGGAATAGCTGCTCACGGTCTGCGTGCGTTGCCAGCATTGAACCGTTACCCGGCTGAGATAAGCCTAGAGCTTCAGTCAGACAGTTCATTGAGTTAGCTGTGAACATACCTGAACATGAACCACAGGTTGGACACGCTGAACGCTCGATCTGTTCGCTTTGTTCGTCAGAAACTTTCGGGTCAGCCCCTTGGATCATGGCATCAACAAGGTCTAGTTTGATGATTTGATCAGAAAGCTTGGTTTTACCCGCTTCCATAGGGCCGCCAGAGACGAAAATTACCGGGATGTTGAGGCGCATTGACGCCATTAGCATCCCCGGCGTGATTTTGTCACAGTTCGAGATACAGACCATGGCATCAGCACAGTGAGCATTGACCATGTATTCTACTGAGTCAGCAATCAGTTCACGTGATGGTAGCGAGTAGAGCATGCCACCGTGACCCATCGCGATGCCATCGTCTACCGCGATCGTATTAAACTCTTTAGCGATACCGCCTGCTTTCTCAATTTCACGAGCGACTAACTGCCCCATGTCTTTCAGGTGAACATGACCTGGTACAAATTGGGTAAATGAGTTCACTACCGCAATGATTGGTTTACCAAAGTCTTCATCTTTAACACCGGTCGCACGCCATAAAGCGCGTGCACCCGCCATATTGCGTCCATGAGTGGTGGTTGCTGATCTATATTTAGGCATCTTACTACTTCCTTATTTTGCCGGTGCGTTCTCTGGGTAAACGTAATCTAGCCAACCCCATTTATCTTCCGTCGTACCGTTGAATAGGCCGAAGTAAGCTTCTTGCAGCTCTTTAGTGATAGGGCCGCGTTTACCGCTACCCACTTCAATTTTGTCGATCGTCGCAACAGGAACGATTTCCGCGGCGGTACCTGTCATGAATACTTCGTCTGCAAGGTACAGTGCTTCACGAGCGATGTTAGCTTCACGCACTTCGTAACCACGATCTCGAGCGATGGTCATGATGGAGTCACGAGTAATGCCTGGTAGGATCGCGCTGGTTGCTGGTGGAGTGCAGATCACACCATCTTTAACCACAAAAATGTTTTCACCAGCACCTTCAGATAGGTAACCATCAACGCTGAGTGCGATGCCTTCAGCATATCCGTGGCGACGAGCTTCACCACCAACCAGTAGAGAAGAAAGGTAGTTACCACCAGCTTTTGCTGCGGTTGGAATGGTATTTGGTGCAGCGCGGTTCCAGCTAGAAATCATGGCATCTACACCTTTTTCTAGCGCATCTTCGCCTAGGTAAGAACCCCAAGGAAAAGCAGCAATGATGAGATCCATCTCTGTGCCGACTGGTGGACAAACACCAAGGCCAACGTTACCCACAAAACCGAGTGGACGGATGTAAGCGCTATCCAGTTTGTTTTGACGCAGAGTTTCACGCGTTGCTTCCATGATTTCTTCAATCGTGTATGGAATCGGGAAACGGTATATTTTTGCTGAATCTTTCAGACGCTTCGCATGCTCTAGATGACGGAAGACAATTGGACCATTTGGTGTGTTGTAGCAGCGTACGCCTTCAAATACTGAAGTGCCGTAGTGCATCGCGTGAGTCAAAACGTGTACGTTTGCCTCCGCCCAAGGAACCATCTCACCATTAAACCAAATGTAATCTGCTGTTTTTGTAGCCATTATTGCCTTCCTTATGCACAAATCTTTTGTTGTAAGTTGTTATTTGGTAATTCATCTCGCGCAATTTGCGTGACTTCAACGGTGCGCACGTCCCAAAGCTTCTCGATCTGATTGGTTAGGAACGAGATTGGGCGGTCGCTATCAACGATGATCTCTACGCTGGCGATTCTGCTTTCGTGGTTTTGTGTGCCTGCCACCTGTTTAACAGTGAAGCCACGGTGACGAACAACGCGAAGTACACGTTCTAGCAGAACGGGTTTGTCGTCTGCTTTAATGTCGATTAAGTATCTTTCCATGTTATGTGTTCTCCAGCATGTCATTGTTTGATGCACCTGGTGGTACAAGTGGCCAGACATTTTCTTCCTCATCGATTAAAACATGAAGAAGGTATGACGTGTTACTTTCTAGCATCTCTTTTAGTGCTGGCTCAACTTCTTCTTTCTTGGTGATGGTTTTACCAGGAATATCAAAGGCTTTGGCTAGCATTACAAAATCAGGGTTATCATCTAAAATAGTTTCGCTGTGGCGGCCATCGAAAAACAATGATTGCCATTGGCGCACCATGCCTAAGCGTTGGTTGTTGAGTAGTACGATTTTTACAGGAATTTGGCGACGTTTTAGTGTCCCAAGCTCCTGCACATTCATCATAAACGAACCATCACCCGTAATGAGAATAGACTGATCATCAGGACGAGCTACTGCGGCGCCCATTGCTGCTGGCAAGCCAAAGCCCATGGTGCCAAGTCCTGCTGAAGTGATGAAGTTCTGCGGATCACGAGGTTGAATATGCTGAGCTGCCCACATTTGATGTTGGCCAACATCTGTTGAAACAATCGAGCTATCTGGCATGAGATCAGAAAGTTGTTTGAGTAGTCCCGGTGCATAGATCAGATCACCTGGATGGTCATAGCGCCACTTAAACCCACTGCGTAGACTTTCACTGTGTTTAACCCAAGGCGTAATATCTTGAGTGAGTTCAAGATGAGGAAGAACGGCTGGAATTTCTGCACGAACTGGAGCGTTTGCTTGGCGAAGTTTATGGATTTCAGCTGCGTCGATATCGATATGGATAACTTTGGCATTGGGAGCGAAAGTATCGAGCTTACCTGTCACACGGTCATCGAAACGTGCACCAACAGCAATCAAAAGGTCACATTCCTGAACAACAAGGTTGGCAGCCTTGGTTCCGTGCATACCTAGCATGCCTAGGTAATGTGGGTCGTGACGTTCGATAGTGCCCAAGCCTTTTAGTGTGCTGACTGATGGCATAGGGTTTAGACGCAAGAATTCGCGCACAGCATTGGTTGCGTGACCTAGTTGTACGCCACCACCAACATAAAGAACAGGACGAGAACTTTGTGAAAGAAGCTCCTGAGCTTTCGCTATTGCTTCTTGGCTGGCAACGGGCATTGCAGGTGGGGTAAATGGTGGTAGTAGCTCAACAGGAGCTTGCCCAAGCTGTACATCTTTAGCGATATCGACAATTACAGGGCCTGGACGGCCTGTTTTAGCAACTTCAAACGCTTCGGCCAACGTGGAGGCGAGGTCATTGATGTCGGTGACGAGATAGCTGTGTTTGGTACAGGATAGTGACATCCCTATGACATCCATTTCCTGAAACGCGTCGGTACCAATGTGCGAACTCGCAACCTGACCAGTAATGGCAACTAGCGGAATAGAGTCCATGAAAGCATCGGCCAAACCTGTCACTAAGTTTGTAGCACCGGGGCCTGAAGTGGCCATGCATACGGCGACACTTTGTGTTGCTCTAGCCATACCAATTGCAGCCATTGCTGCACCTTGTTCATGGCGACAGAGGATATGTTCAACGCCACCATCATATAGTGCGTCATAGATTGGCATAATGGCACCGCCAGGGTAACCAAAAACGGTTTTGATTCCTTGCTGTTGTAGAGCAGCTACGACTAGCTCTGCACCTGTCATCCTCTACCCCCTCGGCTGTCCTTATCTTGATGTTGTGTTTTATTGCACGTCATGTGCGCTCCCATTCTTCCTGCAAGCTCTATTTATGAGCTTTAAATTTATGTCAGCCAAATTTTTCAGCGACTAATTGTAAAAAAACCCCCGGACTTTGCAGTGCGGGGGTTTTTTCTATTCTGTGGTTATCTTTCGCCCACTAGACCCCGCGCGGTGTCAATAATGACCACGATAATCAGGGCAATCAGTGCGTTAGTGCGGGCGTTAAAGTTCATCTTATTTTCTATAGTTATGTGTGCCGAATAGGGCACGAAAATGTTTGCGTCTCTAGTGGTAACATACATATCCGTTAAATGACAAGCAAAAACTCATTCTTTTTTCACATTCTTTCAGCATCTAGCCAAGCTATATAACAACCTTGATAAGAAAATGAACTAACTATCAGGGGGATAAATAATGAGCATCTACAAGATGGATTCACTATGGGATTAGCCATTATTCACAGTCGAGCCTGTGTGGGTGTTGAAGCACCTTCGGTGACAGTCGAAGTACATATTAGTAATGGTATGCCCGGTTTTTGTTTGGTTGGGTTACCCGAAACGACGGTTAAAGAATCACGAGATAGAGTTCGCAGCGCCATTGTTAATTCACGCTTTGAGTTTCCAGCTAAACGAATTACGGTGAATCTTGCTCCTGCCGATCTTCCCAAAGAGGGAGGAAGGTTTGATCTGCCCATTGCGTTGGGTATCTTGGCCGCTTCAGAGCAAATACCTACCGTCGCGTTATCTGAGCGAGAATTTATTGGTGAATTGGCACTGTCAGGTGAACTGAGATACGTCAAAGGTGTTCTACCTGCTGCTTTAGCCGCAAATCGTGTCAAACGTAGCTTAGTTGTACCACATCAAAATGGTGATCAAGCGGCGTTGGTTGGGGCGGAACGGCATAAATCAGCTCACAGTCTACTTGAAGTGTGTGCAGACCTTTCGGGCCAGCAACCCTTGTCTCTTCACCAAAGCGAATACCTGGAGAGTCAGTCGCATTTACAGCGTGACATGCAGGACATTATTGGTCAGCAACAAGGCAAACGCGCCTTGGAAATAGCCGCTGCTGGCAACCACAATTTGCTTTTTCTAGGCCCTCCAGGGACGGGTAAAACGATGTTGGCGTCGAGGCTGTGTGACTTATTACCCGAGATGTCGGATCAAGAAGCGCTAGAAACCGCTTCGATAGCCTCACTGACACAACAAGAGATTAATGTTCATAATTGGAAACAGAGGCCATTTCGTGCTCCACACCATACAAGTTCAATGGCAGCCTTAGTGGGAGGTGGCTCTATTCCGAGACCGGGTGAAATTTCACTCGCCCACAATGGTTTGTTGTTTCTTGATGAGATGCCAGAATTTGAACGCAAAGTGTTGGATTCTTTGCGGGAACCTCTTGAGTCCGGTGAAATTATTATTTCACGCGCGCAAGGAAAAACACGATTTCCGGCACGTTTTCAGTTGGTTGGCGCTTTGAACCCTAGTCCTACGGGGTATTACGAGGGCAATTTATCTCGAGTTAACCCACAAGTTATTTTGCGCTATTTGAGTCGTTTGTCAGGGCCTTTACTTGACCGATTCGATATGTCGTTGGAAATCCCTGCCTTACCAAAGGGGACTCTAGCAGAGGGGGGTGACAGAGGAGAATCGACCTCGGTTGTCAAACAGCGAGTGCTGCTAGCGCGTGAAAAAATGCTCTCGCGTGCCAACAAGGTTAATGCTTTACTCACTAGTCGAGAAATCGAGAGTTATTGTCCACTGCAAAAGCAGGATGCGCAGTTTCTAGAAAATGCTTTGCATCGATTGGGTCTATCGATTCGTGCTTATCACCGAATCATTAAAGTTGCTCGTACCATTGCTGATTTAGAAGGTTCACCTCAAATAGAGCGTAACCATCTTGCTGAGGCCCTTGGTTATCGTTCTATGGACCGACTGCTGCGACAACTTACCGAACAAGCGGTATAGATTGAATGGAAGCCCACAGAAGGTGTTCAGTGGGCTTTCCGATGCTTAAAACTTGTAGTTAACACCTATGGAGAATATTAACTGTTGTTCTTGGTAAAAGTTGATGTTTGAGTCTTTTTGCCCATAACCAGCAAACGAGATCAGAGACCAATCACGCAAGCCCATTAATTGTTGGTACTCATAGGCCGCAAACAGGCTAAATTCATCATCAGTACGCGTTGTATTGTAAACCGGATGAGAGGCGTCGTAACTGAAGTGCGTGTAGCCAGCTGTGAGAGCAAACTGGTGACGCTCCATTACTTTAAATAGGGATAGTTCGCCTCTCCATGAAGTAAAGGAATAGGCATCCCCTTCAGCATCCGATTTTACCAACGTAATGGAGGGGGCTAAAAATGTACCGGGTTGGATGCGCATCCGATAGTCGCCTTTTAGGTAGAGTTTGTCTGCATCTCTTTTTAAAAGGTGAGCCGATGATACGTAGCCAGAATCTAGACCTGAACGTTCGTTCTCTACTTCCTGACTGGCATAAGCGGTGTCCAAGCTAAAGCCAGAATTATTAATATTGCTGAATTTTAGACGGAAGGCATTGCCTTTCTCATCGGTTACGCTTCTTGCTGGACCTGTTTTAAAAGGATCTGACCATGTTTCACCAGACATGATTGTCGGTAGGAAAGAGGCATCAATCACTGTTCCATTTGCCAGCAGTTGCTTATAGCCCAACTCTAACGCTAAGGTACCTACTGCGATATCTTCTCTAGATGTACCCACATATAGCTGTCTATCTAGCTGGCTTCCAAACGTATAGGCGATGCTACCGAGAGGTACAGGGATAAAGCTGCTGTCACTTTCACCTTTTTGGGTGTTGTCATTAATGGTTGCGTTGGCATCGGTATTGAAATTGGATGTTGAAGAAAGGTAACCGGCGCTCAACGAAATTTCACCACTGATACCAGCGGTGTCTGACAACTGGGCCATCGCTGGAGCAGCGCAGAAGCAGAAAATGGCAGTTGAGAGCATGATAGGTTTGGTGCTCATTGTGAGTTCTCCAAAAGTGTAATGCTAAATAAGGTGACATCACCGGAAATAGTGTTGATTAACTACTCTGACCATAGCCAGATTAGTTTCAAACTTTCCAATGGCTTGTATAATTACACGCTGTTTTATTATCCATTAGTAAAACTATATTAAATTTTCTTCAAATCTCATTATTAAGCGTTATGTTGGCACATTTACTTCTTATTCTGAATGTTTCCTTAGTTATCTTAAACTCAGCTTTGTGTTCGGTAGCTATCTGTATTATCGCTGTATTCAAGCTTCTTCTTCCAACTGCGGCGCTGAAAGCGAAAGGCACCCAATTAGCCAATAAAGTGATGTGGCTATGGGCGACGATTAACTCGGCCATTCTGAATGTTTCGAACCAAGTTGAATGGGATGTTCAGGGGGGAGATGAGCTGAAGAAAGACGGTTGGTATTTAATGATCAGTAACCACCTGAGTTGGACTGATATTGTCGTGTTGTGCTGTGTGTTTAAAGATCGCATTCCAATGCCCAAGTTTTTCCTTAAACAACAATTACTCTATGTTCCTTTCATTGGAATGGCTTGCTGGGCGTTGGATATGCCATTTATGCGCCGTTATTCGCGGGAGTATCTGATTCGTCATCCAGAAAAGCGTGGTCAGGATCTCGCAACCACTCGTCGTTCATGTGCCAAATTTAAACACACGCCGACAACAGTGGTGAATTACGTAGAGGGGACTCGTTTTACACCGCAAAAGCAGCGTAAGAGTACAGCTGGCTATGACTATCTGCTCCAACCTAAAACAGGTGGCATTGCCTACACGTTAGCGGCGATGGGCGACCAGTTTGATAATATTATCGATGTCACACTGGCTTACCCTGACAATACAGAAAAGCCATTTAAAGATGCTTTGATGGGAAGAATGCAAAGAATAGTGGTTCGTACTCAGGTTCTGCCTGTTGATGAAAAAGTGCGAGGTGATTACTTTAACGACAAACCGTATAAACGTCAGTTTCAGCAATGGTTGGGAGATGTTTGGAAGGAAAAAGATGCTGTGCTCAAGGAGCTGCATCAGGAAAAGTAATTGCATCATTGGGATCAAAAAGGGAGCCGTATGCTCCCTTTTTTGATCTGTAGCGATTACTTCAGTGTCAGTAGATAGTTGACCAATGCAAAGTATTCATCAAGCGTTTTAATCGATTGAGCCTGTACTAAGTATTTGTTGTTGACCACAACGGCTGGCACACCGGAAAGACCGCTATCTTTGAACTGCTTGTCGAAACGACGAACCATAGAATCCACAGCAAAACCATTGAACGCAGCATCGAACTTGTCTGCATCGACACCTTCATCAAGGAAGATTTGGCGTAATTCCTCATCATTCTTTGGTGCTTTGCGCATGTTATGAATTCGGTCAAACAGCACAGGTGTCATCTTGTCTTCGATCTTTAGCACAATCATGGTGGCGTAAGCCTTGCTCATTGACTCTCCCATGTTGCCACCCATAAAAGAGACGTGGTTCTTCTGGAACTTAGCATCTTTAGGTAGCTGCGCTTTTAGCTGCTGAATGATAGGCTCAAAGGTATTACAGTGAGGGCAGTAGAACGAGAAAAACTCAGTCACTGTCGGTTTCTTTGAAGCTTCAAGTTCAAGGACTTTATAGTGTTCACCTTGACTAAATTGTGCAGCATGAGCCGATAAGCTCAGCATCATTGTTGCGACGAGTGCAAACAGCTTTTTCATTCTTAACTCCATGTGTAATTATTGTTGTTACCACTGTGGCATGAGTGAAAGTGGTGGTTCATTGAGGGCAGATATCTGCTCTTTAAAACCGAGAACCTGGCTTTCCCAATATTTTGGATCATTAAACCATGGAAAGGCGAGAGGAAATGCCGGGTCCTGCCATCTTTTTGCTAGCCATGCCATATAGTGCACCATACGTAGACCACGCAAAGGTTCGATTAGTTTCAATTCATTGAGATTAAAGTCATTAAATTCTTGATACGCTTCTAATATGATGTCGAGTTGCATTATTTTGTCAGCCCGATCCCCACTCAGTAGCATCCATAGATCCTGAATGGCAGGGCCATTGCGAGCGTCGTCTAGGTCGACGAACATAGGACCATCTCTCCACAGAATGTTGCCTGGGTGGCAATCGCCATGCAGACGTATCATGCTGGTGGAGTCCGTCCAGTGCGTCTCGAGATTGCTGATCAGCAGGTCAAGATCATTGAAAAAGGCGTTTTCCAAATGCATGGGAATAAACGTTGAGTTTTGCAGTAATTTGCGCGGCTGATAAACATACTCTTCGAGACCAATAGTGGGTCTGTGTTTGAATACCTGCTTTGAGCCGACTTTGTGGATACGACCTAAGAAACGGCCAACCCCTTCCAATTGTTCTAGGTTATCCACTTCAAATTGACGACCACCAACACTGGCAAACAGGGCAAATAGATACCCCTGATAGTGATGCAGAGTTTGACCATTAATGACGACGGGTGGCGCGACGGGAATTTCTGATTCGATCAGCTCAAGCGTAAAATGATGCTCTTCCTGAATCTGTTCCTGACTCCAACGCTCTGGGCGGTAGAACTTCACCACATAACGCTGACGTTCTTCATCAGTGAACTGATAAACGCGGTTTTCATAACTGTTGAGTGCCAAGAATCCCGATTCGGCGCGTATACCTATGCTCTCGAGGGCATACCACATAAAGTCAGGCGTTAATGCATCAAAGTTAAAGGCTTGCTGTATCATAAAATAAAAGAGGCTCATTGCTGAGCCTCTTTCCATTGGGTGAGTAGACAGTCTAGAGCTTCTTAATGAAGCGACTTTCTACGGTAATAGTGAAGTCTTCGCTGTCCGACAGTATAAACTGAATTGTTGAAACAGGAGAGCTGAGTTTGTCAGGGTTAACACCTAGGCTCATCGGAAGGTTAAGTACCTCACCAGGAGCTACCTGTACCGTCTGTTTTCCATACCAAGAGACATCACTCAGTCCTTCAACATTGAGCTGATACTCTTGCTGTTGCTGAGTTTTATTGATGATCTTTAGAGTGTATGTGTTTTCTATTTCACCTAGCCCATTCACTCTGAATAACTGGTTACGATCGCGAAGTACGCTTAGACCCGCAGGATCGACGCTAGCGACTTGAACAAAAAATAGACCAATCATAACGAGTAGAACGGCTCCATAACCGATCAGTTTAGGGCGAGCGACCTTGGTGTGCTTGCCTGATAAACGATGTTCGGTCGTGTAGCTGATCAATCCTTTGTCATAGCCCATTCGTTCCATCGTGTTGTCACACGCATCAATACAGGCACCACAGTTGATACATTCGTACTGTAGACCATCACGAATATCGATACCTGTAGGGCAGACCTGCACACACAGGTCACAATCAATACAATCACCCAAGCCTAGTGCTTTTGGATCGGCTTTGCGCGAACGAGGACCACGTGTTTCTCCACGTTTAGTGTCATAACCGACGATAAAGGTATCTTTGTCGAACATGGCTGACTGGAAACGAGCGTATGGGCACATGTGAATACACATAATTGAACGCATCCAACCTGCGTTGGCATAGGTACAAATTGCAAAGAATAACACCCAGAATACTGGCCAGAACTCAGCGTTAAAGGTGAAAAAGCCGACGACGAGTTCTTTGATTGGCACAAAGTAACCGGTAAAAGTAAAGCCTGTGGCCAGCGCAATCGCCCACCAAGCGAGATGTTTTGCTGTTTTGCGCATTGCAAGATTGGCTGTGAGCTTGCCAGAGTCTTGTTTGCGACGTTTATTAGCACTGCCTTCGAGCTTTTCTTCAAACCATATGTACATAAAGGTCCAGACGGTTTGTGGGCAGAGGTAGCCACACCATACACGGCCTAAGAAGGTCGTGAGGAAAAATAGGCCAAATGCGGCGATCATAAACAGCAGTGCAAGTAGTGTGAGGTCTTGCGGGTAAAGGGTTGTACCGAAAAAGTTAAACTGCTGATGGCCAATGTCTAACAAGATGGCTTGTCGGTCTCCGTAAGAGAGCCAAGGAATGAGTGCGAAAAATAGCAGTAGGAACCAACCACCATAGCGGCGTAATTTTTGAAAGGTACCTTTACTTTCGCGAACATAGATTCGGTTGCTTGGGTTAAACCTGTCCCCCTTAGTTTTATGAGTCTTAGGGTTAAAGGTCTTGGGAGTCACATCTTTGATATCGATTTTATCCTGACTCATTACGCTTCCTTCTTTAGGCTAATTGGCGAGATTTCTTATGTTCTCGCTCAGTAGACATTGCTGACTATTATTTTAGTAATCTCTTATGTTCGGCGATTATATACGCTATAACATTATTATTTCTTTAACACTATCAACCTTTAACAACAAAAATCATTACAGTTTTAAAAATTAATCGCCTAACAGTTTGGGTTTTAAGGGCAGTATGCGTATAAAAAAAAGCGACCACTGGTCGCCTTTGGGAGAGATCTTTTTTAGTCGATGATTCCACGAGCGCGTAAAATCGCCGTTTTAAAATCATCTTCTTGGTCTTTTTTCAGACCAGGGATCATTTCATCTTTGCTGCTGTTGCGCATTTTTAGGTGGTAGATCAGTACGTCATCGGTCAACTCTTCAAGTTTCCCGTGGTAACCCGCTTCTTGCGCTAGTTGGACGATAAACTGCAGCAGGTTCATTTCCTGATCTTTTTGCCACTCAGGTTCGAGCAGTTCGAGCAGTTCTTCAATTCGATGGCATTTCATTGGTTTTCTCCACACAACTTATAATGATTTGTCGCTAAAGGTAACAAATAGGTGCGGAGAAGGTAAGAAAAAAGCGCAGCCTAGACTGCGCTTTTTAATTAAGCTGCTTTAACCACTTTAGGAGAAGCGGCAGCCATCAAGGCTGTTTTTTCAACTAAAGTCATGGTAGTAGCGACTTGTTTTGCCATTGGAGCGGTCGCAAAACCACTACGACGGCGCATCGCACTACGATTTGTGTGCGAAAACCTGACTGCTGTTGGGCGCATCGAGTTACCTAACTGTCAGGCATATCCATTGCCAATGTAATGGCCTGATTAACTATGAGTTGAGCTCCATTACTGAAGTTTGGCTCTTCTGGCGCACGCCAATCCAAATAATTAATCAGGAATATTGATATGCAAGCACATCAATAAATAGATTAGCATTATCAGTAAGATTGGTCGATATCTAATCGATGTGTAGATGCTGCAATAATGTGAACAAGTCACTAGTAGTGAGACAGCAAACAAGATTAGTATGAAAACATTGTTATAGTCTCGTGTTTGCCAAGGAGGTGTGTATGTCGTTGTTTAAGAAAACGCTGGCGACGTTTGGTATTGGCTCAGCAAAAGTCGACTCTGTGCTTCAGCAAGAAGTGCTGTATCCGGGACAAAAACTCAATATTACGATTCATGTCTACGGTGGCTCGACTGCGCAAGAGATTGATAACATCGATCTCAAGCTATACTGCCGCTATATCAAAGAGGTTCCTGCTAACCACGATAAAGAGAAAGCCAATGCAGGGCGAATGCGCCGTGTACCGGCAAGTTATGCGTTAGCTGAGTGGTCACTTCCATATGCGTTCACCATTGAACCAGGCGAAAGTCGAGACTTCTCTGTAGAACTTGATGTGCCTTGGAATACTCCAGTCACGATTGGTGATTCCAAAGTCTGGCTTGAAACTGGTCTAGACATCGCAATGGCTAAAGATCCAACCGATAAAGATATCCTGACGGTACGACCTGATCCTCTTCTCGATGGTATTTTCACAGCACTGGAAGAACAAGGCTTACGTATTCGTCAGGTGGAGTGTGAAGCTGTCGACGGTTTTGCCATGCCGTTTGTGCAGGAGTTTGAGTTCGTGCCAACCACGGGGCCGTTTCACGGTCGCTGGCGAGAGTTAGAAGTGGTTGCTTATCGTAGTGAAGACGAGCTGCAATTGTGGTTTGAGATTGATCGCCATCGAGAAGGCGCTAAAGGTATGCTTGCAAGCTTACTGGGTATCGGTGATCTCAAGCGTCAGATGTCGATTCCGCTGCATACATCAGCTCAAGAAGCGGGGCAGAAAGTTATCGAGTATTTGGATAACCACTCTTAACCAAAAAGTAACCATTTTCAGCTTACAAGTGTAAGCTTAATGTGCCATACTCCTGAGTAATTATTCCAATCGTTACTCAAGAGTAAGGTCAAATGTCTGCGAATCCAGCCGCTGCATACAGTGTTAAAGAAGAGTTTGCCAATACGATCACCCATGCTTTAGGAATGGTGCTGAGTATTGTTGGCTTGGTACTGTTACTGCTCAAATCTACAGAACACAACGCCGATACGCTGACAATTACCAGCATGAGTATTTACGGCGGCAGCATGATTGTGCTGTTTCTTGCTTCTACTCTCTACCATGCCGTCCCCTATCAAAAAGCGAAACGAGCGCTTAAAACTTTCGACCATTGTGCTATCTACTTACTTATAGCGGGTAGCTATACACCGTTTCTTCTGGTGAGTTTGCGTACACCTTTAGCAATCAGTTTGATGGTGGTGATTTGGAGTATTGCTCTGTTTGGCATCATTATGAAGATGGCGTTTGTCTATCGGTTCAAACGGCTTTCTCTTGCCACGTATCTGATCATGGGTTGGTTATCATTGATAGTGATTTATCAATTAGCGATGCATTTAGCGCTTGGAGGGCTAACTTTGCTTGCTGCTGGTGGAGTGATCTATTCGTTGGGTGTGATCTTCTATGTTGCTAAACGCATCCCCTACAATCATGCAATCTGGCATGGCTTTGTTTTAGCAGGATGCGCTTGCCATTTTTTCGCGATTTATCTTTATGTCGACCCTGTTTAACGGGTTTCGACTTTGATGATTTTTGCGTTGATTTGGTACTGCTCAGCGCGTTCAACAGGGATCTTGATTGTTTTACCTGCGACGGCCTGTTGAGGTCTTAGGTAGGTATCAGCAAGGCGCTTGATGGAAGTCCAAACCGCAAATGTTTGTTCAGAGATAACCTCTCCAGACATGTTTAATAACTCTACCTCTACTTCAACCAGTACGACAGACTGAGTGCTTTGGTTCGTCAAAGAGGTCTCAATAACCAACTGATCAGATTGATACTGTGCAGATCCAAGCAGTACATCAACGCCAGAGTCAGATAGCTGCATTACTGGTTTTTGACTACCAAGTTGAATTACGCTGCCCACTTGTCGGTTAATCACAGGAATAGCCGCGACGGTTTTTACTGGGATAGACGGTGTATCAGTTGACGCTTAAACTATGTATTGCCAAGTAAAATCATCATTCAGCTGTACTTGGCGCCCATCGGCAAGAGTGACTGTCTGCGCCGCGTAAATCATAGTGCTCGCAAGCAAGCATGAAAGTCCAATCGTCGTTTTCATATTTATTCCTTAACGTCGCCAGAAGGCAGGGAAGAAAAGCACCAGTAGAGTCAGTATCTCTAAGCGTCCCATTAACATTCCCAGGCTGAGGAGCCATTTAGCAGCGTCAGGTAGGGGAGCAAAGTTGCCTGTTGGTCCGATAATAGAACCCATCCCAGGCCCAACGTTTGCAACCGCAGTAATAGAGCCCGAAATACTGGTAATTGGGTCAAGGCCCATGGCACTCAGTCCCCCAGCAATCGCGATAATCGTGATAAAAAAAGTTAAGCCGAAAGCCACTACTGAACGCACGATATCATCATTGACCGGACGGTTGTTGTAGCGTTGAACAAATACACCAGAAGGGTGAATTAGTTTCATCATCTGCTTGTTGAGTAGGGTTACAGCAATCTGAAAGCGGAACACTTTGATGCCGCCAGAGGTAGAACCGGAGCAGGCGCCTGCCATCATTAAGAACGCAAATAGAGTGGTTGGCAGAGCTCCCCAAGCGGTGAAATCTTCAAGACCAAATCCGGTGGTAGTGACAACGGAGACGATGTTAAACATGGATACTCGCAGGGCATCGAGCACCGCATAGCCATCTCGAATCACCAACCAAGCAGATATAATTAGACTGCTTATAAGAAATAAATAAGTGAATCCACGCACCTGAGCATCATTGAGCAGCTCATTCAAGCGACGTTTTCTGATGACGGCAACGAACAGTAAGAAGGGCAGTCCACCTAAAAACATAAACAAGGTCGCGACCCAATGAGCGCCATTTGAGAAGTGGTTCATTGAACCATCAGAAGTGGAGTAGCCACCAGTCGATAGCGTGGTAAAGGCATGGTTAATGGCCTCAAATAGATTCATTCCTGTTATCAGGTAGCCAACAATACACAAACCCGTTAACGCCAGATAAACCGCAACAATGTTTTTAGCCACTGTTTTGGCTCTTGGGCTACTTTTATCTGACCAGTCTGATGATTCGGTATGGAAGAGCTTCATACCACCAACGTTTAACATCGGAAGAACCGCAACAGCCATGACGATAAAGCCAATGCCTCCCAGCCACTGCAATATTGAACGCCACAGCAGGATACTTGGCGCCATATTGTCTAGCCCACTTAGCACCGTAGACCCAGTAGTAGTGATGCCTGACATGGTTTCAAAGTAGGCGTCAGTGAAACTGATATGATTGATAAACACGAATGGTAAGGCGGCAAAAGCACTGGCGATAGTCCATACCAAACTGGTGATCAGAAACATGTCACGCACACTGAGTTTAAAGTCTCTCGTTCGCCCGACACTTAGGCAGCAGAAGGCGGCTAAATGGGTGATTAGCACAGCTTGACCAAATTCGAGAAAACCCGAAGTACCAGTGATAAAGGCGACTAAGGTGGGGACGTACATAAATAGGGCTAGTTTAGAAAGTACTAACCCTATTACAAAAAGTACGGGACGAAAGTTAACCATAACCCGAGCCTATAGGAAGAATGGACTTGGCTGGAATAGTGCTTCTACGTCTGGTACGTACTTCTTATCAACGAGGAACATCACTACGTGATCATCCTGTTCGATAACCGTACGGTCATGGGCAATGAGTACCTCTTCACCACGGACGATTGCGCCGATAGTGGTACCCGGTGGTAGTTTGATGTCGCCAATCGCTCGGCCAACCACCTTGGACGTGGTTTCATCGCCGTGGGCGATTGCTTCGATTGCTTCAGCGGCTCCACGACGTAGTGAAGATACGTTGACAATATCTGCTCGACGCACGTGGGTTAGCAGTGCTGATATTGTGGCCTGCTGTGGTGAGATCGCAACGTCGATAACACCGCCTTGTACAAGGTCAACATAGGCACCGCGTTGGATCAACACCATTACCTTCTTTGCTCCCATACGTTTGGCGAGCATGGCTGACATAATGTTGGTTTCATCTTCGTTGGTTAGAGCAATAAATACATCAACCTGATCGATGTTCTCTTCAGCTAGCAATTCTTGGTCGGCAGCATCGCCACAGAAAACAATGGTGTTCTCTAGTTCTTCAGACAGCGTTTCAGCTCGCTGATAGCTTCGTTCAATAAGTTTGACGCTGTAGGACTGCTCAAGACGACGCGCTAGGCTGGCACCGATGTTACCCCCACCGACGATCATGATGCGACGATAAGGCTTTTCAAGACGTTGCAGTTCACTCATGACTGAGCGGATATGATTGCTGGCGGCGACAAAGAACACTTCATCATCAGCCTCGATAATGGTTGTACCCTGAGGTCTGATAGGTCGACCTTGACGGAAAATCGCCGCTACACGAGTATCGATATGCGGCATGTGTTCACGCAATGCCGACAGCGCGTTACCCACTAATGGGCCTCCGTAATAGGCTTTCACCGCAACCAGGCTGACTTTCTGTTCTGCGAAGCTCACAACCTGTAAAGCTCCTGGATACTGGATCAAGCGTTCGATGTAACTGGTGACGAGTTCTTCAGGTGCAATTAAATGATCGACGGGTACGGCACCAGATTGGAATAGTGCTTCTTTTTCAGCGAGGTATTCTGGTGAACGAATACGAGCGATACGGTTTGGTGTATTAAACAGAGAAAAAGCCACCTGACAAGCGGCCATGTTAGTTTCATCCATGTTGGTTACTGCAACCAACATATCAGCATCTTGTGCACCGGCTTCGCGCAGTACGTCTGGGTGACTTGCGTGACCATTAACCACACGGAGATCGTATTTGTCTTGAAGCTCACGCAGACGATCTGAGTCTCTATCGACGATGGTTATGTCGTTGTTCTCACCGACAAGGTTTTCTGCCAACGTGCCGCCAACTTGACCCGCACCAAGAATGATGATTTTCATACCGTTTTCTCGTTTAACTACTTAAAAAGGCGACAGGATTGCTGCCGTCCTATCACTTACGCGTTCTTAGTTAGGATGGCGTAATAGAAGCCATCCATATCCTCTTCACCTGGTAAAATCTGACGTCCAGGGTTACTCACATCTGAACCTTGCAACTGAGCGTCTGAAGTGCGAGCTAGGAAAGCTTTCACCTGCTCCTTGTTCTCTTGAGGTGTGATTGAACAGGTTGCATACACTAGAGTGCCGCCCGGCTTCAGTTGTTGCCACATTGCATCAAGGATTTCGCTTTGTAGCTCGGCCAAGGCGGCAATGTCGTCAGCTCGGCGTAACCACTTGATATCAGGGTGACGACGAATAACGCCAGTCGCAGAACAAGGTGCATCGAGTAGAATGCGATCAAATTGCTCACCTTGCCACCAATCTTGCGGATTTCGTGCGTCACCGCAAATCACTTTGGCTTTGAGGTTCAAACGCTGCAAGTTATCGTGAACGCGCTTCAAACGTGTATCGTCGCAATCAATGGCAACCACTTCACAACCCTGAGTGCGTTCCAGAATGTGTGCTGTTTTACCGCCAGGGGCCGCACAACAGTCTAAGATCAATTCGCCATCTTGCGGTGTTAGGTAGTTAATCGATAACTGCGCGGCCGCATCCTGAACGGACACCCAACCTTTTTCAAAGCCAGGCAGTTTTGTCACGTCACATGGGGTGGCCAATTTTAAGGCGTCTTTGGCTTCACTATGAATCGTGTTATCAATGTTTTCATTTTTAAGTAATTCAAGGTATTCATCACGCGAGTGGTGTTGGTGGTTAACACGTAGCCACATTGGTGCTTTGTTGTTGTTCGCTTCAACAATCTCTTGCCACTGCTCTGGATAGCTCTCTTGAAGTAACTTCAGTAGCCAACTTGGATGACCATATTTGCCAGCATTGTGACTCACCGCTATTGCGTCTAACTCTTGCTGATGACGCTGATAATTACGTAAAACTGCGTTGATCAAGCCGCGTAGACGTGGGCCTTTAAGAGTGTTTGTTCCCTCTACCGTTTCACCTACCGCCGCATGTGCGGGAATACGCATAAAGCTAAGTTGGTAGATACCGACCAGAATCAGGTGGTGAAAGACACGTTGTTTACCTTTGAGTGGCTTATCCATCAACTCGTTGGCAATGGATTCCAAGCGTGGGAGGTAACGTAGTGCACCATAACAAATCTCTTGTAATAGTGCGTGGTCACGAGGCTTGATAGTTTGTTGAGCCGCAGGGAGTGCGCTCGAAAGAGAGTGACCTTTGTCGACCACTTGGAATAGGACGTTGGCTGCAGCAGCGCGAACATTCATGTTGAGTACCTTAATGGTGCGAGAGCATCTCTGCTCTCGAAAAGTTCGTAATAGTGAGCCCAATGATAATGACTGGGCTCGAATGGGGACTAGCTAAGTACGCTACCCACTTCAAACCAGTTTGCACGAGAGTTAAGAATATCTTGTACTGGCATGGCTTTTTTACCCGGTATCTGTAGCTGTTCTAGGACAAGTACACCTTTGCCTGTCGCGACATAGATACCAGACTTGTCTGCTTGCAAAATTGTGCCCGCAGGTTTCGCTGAAGTTTGCTCTTCAACACGGCTTTGCCAAACTTTGATGCTATTTTCAGCGGCATCAAAGTGGCTCATTGGCCAAGGATTGAACGCACGGACGCAACGCTCGATGTGTTGAGCCTCATCATTCCAGTTGATAAGAGCTTCTTCTTTGCTGAGTTTTTTCGCGTAATTTGCCAGTTCATCGTCTTGCTTTTCTGCCACTGCCGTACCATTCGCGATATCTGTTAGGCATTCCACCAAAGCTTGAGGACCAAGTTCTGCCAACTTCTCGTACATTGATGCGCTGGTGTCGTTAGCCTCAATAGGTAGAGTGGCAATTTTTAGCATATCGCCAGTATCAAGGCCGATATCCATTTGCATGATGGTCACGCCAGTCTCTTTGTCACCCGCCCAAATAGAACGTTGAATCGGAGCCGCACCACGCCAGCGTGGAAGAATTGAACCGTGAACGTTAATACAACCGAGTCTTGGTGTATCGAGTACCGCTTGAGGCAGAAGCAGACCGTAAGCAACCACAACCATGAGATCGGCATTCAGTTCTGCCAATTCTTGTTTCGCCTCATCTGATTTGAAGTTTTCTGGCTGATATACCGGAATGTTATGCTCAAGAGCGATATTTTTAACTGGGCTTGCTGTCAGCTTCTTACCTCGACCCGCTGGGCGATCTGGTTGAGTGTAAACAGCAATGATCTCGTGCTCCGAAGACAACAACGCCGCCAAGTGACGGGCGGCGAAATCCGGAGTACCAGCAAAAACAATTTTTAAAGGTTTGCTCAAGGTACCTTCCTTCTATTAGTTAGCGATTAAGCGTTCGTATTTTTCTCGTTGAAGCGTTTAATTTTCGCAAGCTTGTCTTGGATGCGTTTACGCTTTAGAGGCGAAAGATAATCTACAAAAAGTTTGCCTTCTAAGTGGTCAAGCTCATGCTGAATACAAATAGCTAATAGATCGTCAGCTTCAAAAGTGAATTCTTCGCCATCACGATTAAGTGCTTTTACCGTTACTTCAGCTGCTCGTGGCACAAGTGCACGTGCGCCAGGAACCGATAGACAGCCTTCTTCAATGCCATCTTCACCGCGTTTTTCGATGATTTCTGGGTTGATCAGAACCATAGGTTCGTCACGGGTATCGGAAACATCGATAACAACGATACGTTGGTGGAAATCTACTTGGGTTGCAGCCAAGCCGATACCTTCTTCGTCGTACATGGTTTCAATCATGTCATCAACGAACTTTTGAATCTCAGGTGTCACTGCTTCTACGGGCTTTGCCACTGTGCGCAGGCGATCATCTGGGAATGTTAATACTTGTAATACAGACATATACACTCGAATGTTGAACTGTGCCAAATCAGGATAAACCTTGTTGGCTCAATTCTAGACATTTTACATCTCAAATGACAGCATCAATGCGGCTTTTTGAGTCGCTTCTTGTTCATGAAGCGAGTGATGTCGATGACACAACCACGCAACTAGAGCTGCTAATTGTGGTGGTTTTGTTAAGTGATTGAGTGCTTGGTGCATATTTACGGGGTAGGAAATCTTTAAACTTCAAGCTGCCTACGTACCCCTAAGGCAAGCTTGTATAACATCAAGGAATAACAGTGATATCTGATGAAGAACTCAGTGCTTGGTTGTCACTGTATTTTACTCCCGGAATTGGCTCTAAGAGCTTTACTCGCTTATTGGAATACGATTCTCCCATCAATATCGTTACCTCTAAAGCGACTGCCTTATTAGCTCTAGGAATGAACGACAGGCAGGTTGACTATCTTCACCATCGCGCACGGAAAGATGTAGAGCAGTGTTTTGATTGGCAGGCGCAGATGGGCAATAACCACATCGTCACATTACTTGATCAAGGTTATCCCGAACTTTTAAAACAGGCTTCAGGTTCACCCGCAATTTTATTTGTTAAAGGGAGTGTTGAGAGCTTGTCGCAACCTCAAATAGCGATAGTGGGCAGTCGATCCGCCAGTCATGAAGGGCTTGATACGGCTCGTCAATTTGCCAAGCATTTGGTGAAGCAGGGTTTAGCTGTGACCAGTGGGCTAGCGCTTGGGGTCGATGGATACGCACATGATGGTGCTCTACAGGGGGGCGGACAAACTCTTGCCGTTTTAGGGTGTGGTTTACAGACCGTTTATCCTACACGCCACCGTGATTTGGCGGGTCGAATTCTTGATGCTGGAGGCGCGCTTGTTTCTGAATTGCATCCTCATGCCAAACCAAAGTCGGCACACTTTCCGCGTCGTAACAGAATAATTAGTGGCCTTTCTGTTGGTGTTTTGGTTGTCGAGGCGGCGGAAAAGAGTGGTTCCCTTATTACTGCTCGTTACGCTCTTGAACAAGGGCGAGAAGTGTTTGCCTTGCCAGGTTCAATTCACAATGTGAACGCGAGGGGATGTAACCTTCTGATTAAACAGGGGGCTTGCTTGGTATTAACGGTGGATGACATTGTGAGTGAAGTAGAAACGCTTTTGCAGTGGTCTAACAAAAGTGAGCCTCCGATTCAAAATGAGCTATTCAATGAAATTGGTGGTAAAGAACAATTGCCATTTTCTCAGCTGTTAGCTAACGTAGGAAGTAAGGCTACACCAGTTGATATTCTTGCAAACAGGACCAATATACCTGTGCAGGAAGTCATGATGCAGCTCTTGGAGCTTGAGCTCTCAGGGCATGTTGTTGCAGTTAGTGGTGGCTATATTCTTAAGGGGAGGGGCTAGCTATGATGATGGATATCCTAATGTATCTATTCGAGACCTACATCCATAGCGATGCAGATTTACAGGTCAATCAAGATGAGCTAGAAGAAGAGCTTCTTCGCGCTGGTTTTCATCAAAAAGACATATACAAAGCTCTCGTCTGGCTAGAAGAGTTAGCAGCACTGCAGCAAAGTGAAACTCACTCGGCGATTTCAGTGTGTAGCACTTCAAACTCAACTCGTATTTATACGGCTAAAGAGTGTGAACGTCTTAGCCTTGAATGTCGTGGTTTTTTAACCTTTTTAGAGCAGGTTAATGTGTTGACGACAGAAACTCGTGAAATGGTTGTCGACCGTATTATGGGTTTAGAAACTGATGAGTTTGAGTTAGACGATCTGAAATGGATTGTGTTGATGGTGCTATTTAATGTGCCAGGTAATGAAAACGCTTATACGCTTATGGAAGAGCTGTTGTATACCAAAGAGCAAGGTATTCTGCATTAATCTTCAAGAGTAGATATGAGTAACAAAATAGATCATCAGCTGTTCTCTGCCCATGAACATGCGTTAGAGCATCAAGCATGTCCTAAGTGTCAGGAACAGCACCGTGAGGGTGAACTTCAGCTTCGTCATGGTAGGCATGGTCCTTTTCTCGGTTGCAACCAGTATCCGGCCTGCGACTACATTAAGCCATTGCATCAAAATGATGGCCATATCGTTAAAGAGTTAGGTGTAGCGTGCCCAGAGTGCGGTAATGAACTGGTTTTGCGTCAGGGTCGCTATGGCATGTTCATTGGATGCAGTCACTATCCCCAGTGCCAACATATTGAGTCGCTCGAAAAGCCAAAACAAGAGCAAACGCCACAAACGTACACTTGTCCTGAATGCCATAAAGGACAGCTTGTCGAACGTAAAACGCGCTTTGGCAAACTCTTTTATGCTTGTGACAACTATCCAAAATGCAAGTTTGCCGTGAATCAACCCCCAGTTGGAGGCAGTTGCGAGCAATGTGGTTATCCACTATTAGTCGAGAAGAAACTCGCCAGTGGCAATAAGCGCCAGTGCGCAAATCGGAAATGTCATCACACCCAATCAGAGCAATAAAAAACGGCGCATAAAGCGCCGTTTTTGCTTCTTATTCTCTATTCCGAGAAGTGCTCGGCAAATTCATGCACCGCAGGAAAAGCTTGCTTATCAAGCAGGTTGGCCAGTGCACATAATTTGCGCTGAAGCTCACCGTTGTAGTCTCCACAGACATTGATATGTCCCATCTTGCGTCCAGCACGTTTCTCTTTGCCGTACCAGTGGATATGACACCCATCCATCGCAAGCACTTCTGTTGGTAATGTATCTTCACCTAAGATGTTGATCATTGAGGTCGAACGGATCAGTTTTGTACTGCCAAGTGGTAAGCCACACACTGCACGTAGATGGTTTTCAAACTGACAGGTTTCTGCACCTTGTTGAGTCCAGTGACCTGAGTTGTGTACTCGTGGGGCGATTTCATTGACCAGCAGGGTGCCGTCGACATCAAAAAATTCCAGCGCTAATACACCCACATACTCGAGTCGCTCTGCGATCGCAGTAAACATCGCCTTTGCTTGTTCTTGCAGTTCAGTATCTGCAATCGCGGTTGAGAGAGTCAGCACGCCGTCTGTGTGGATGTTCTCTGCGAGTGGGTAGACGGCGATTGAACCATCTTTACCACGAGCACCAACCAAAGAGACTTCTCGGTTGAAAGGAACAAACTGTTCTGCAACGATCGCTTGTGTAGGCGTTGCCGCAATGCAATCAGCCATCTCAGTCCAGATTTGCTCTACTTGAGCCATCTCTTTCAAACGCCATTGACCTTTGCCATCATAGCCACCTAGCGCACTCTTGAGCACCATTGGAATACCGACATGGTCGATAGCCTGATCGAAATCTTCGCGCGTCTCGATCACATAATACTTAGCATTGCGAACATCCGCTTGATCGAGAAGCGACTTTTCAAGTCGACGATCGCCGCCAGCTTTAATCGCTTGTGTTGATGGGAGAAACTTTCCGCTTTGCTCGCAGATCTCAAGAATAGGATGTGGAATATGTTCAAACTCTGCGGTGATGACATCCGCTTTTTCGATCGCATTTTCCAACCCGTGGCCAATAACTGCTTGTGTTAGTGGGTGAACAATATTTTCACTACCGACATCGTAGGCAGAGATCTCAATGTTAAGAGGTGCACC
The DNA here is from genome assembly GCF_036533795.1 of Vibrio sp. M250220. Taxonomy (NCBI): domain Bacteria; kingdom Pseudomonadati; phylum Pseudomonadota; class Gammaproteobacteria; order Vibrionales; family Vibrionaceae; genus Vibrio; species Vibrio sp. M250220. The sequence continues at coordinate 81,619 of NZ_JATABI010000009.1, forward strand.
AGCAAGTGACATCATTCGCGCCAGTTGGCCTGCGCCTAACACTAAAACATGCATCGACTTAATCCTCTGCTGGATTTGGGTTTGCTAGAACGGTTTCAGTTTGCTCACGACGGAAAGCTTCCACTTTCGCCATGATTTCTTCATCGTGAGTACCTAGGATTTGAGCGGCGAGAATGCCTGCGTTTGCTGCGCCAGCCTCACCAATAGCAAGAGTACCAACTGCAATCCCTTTCGGCATCTGAACGATGGAGTACAGTGAATCCAATCCACTCAGTGCACGAGACTGAACGGGTACACCCAGTACAGGTAGAGATGTAAAGGCTGCCGCCATACCTGGTAGATGTGCTGCGCCACCTGCGCCAGCAATAATCACTTTTAGCCCACGTTGCTTTGCGGTGGTTGCGTAATCTGCAAGAAGCTGAGGGGTACGGTGCGCTGACACAACTTTGGTTTCGTACTCAACGCCAAACTTGTCTAGCATTTCTGCGGCTAGCTTCATTGTTGGCCAATCTGATTTTGAACCCATGATGATACCGACTTTCATCTCAAACTCCTTCAAAGCACATAGAATAGTGAGCAAATAATTTGAGCGCATTATACGGGGATTTTCGATCGAAGCAAACGTTTGCTTTGGGTTTGAAAGCGACGCCTATGAATTTGTCGACAAATAGCTTTAGTGTGTGGTTGCGAATGTTTGTACACTTGTGCGGATTGATGATTAATAGGAAGTGACTTGGTGGATAACTTTGATAAGGCGCTCAGCGCTTTGCGTAATGGTGAAGTCATCGCTTACCCAACCGAAGGCGTGTTTGGGGTCGGATGCGATCCCGATAATCCTCAAGCCATTGATAAGCTACTAAAACTCAAACAGAGACCAAAGGACAAAGGGCTGATTCTCATCGCAGCAAGTTACCAACAGTTGCTGCCTTATATTGATGAATCTCAGTTGACGCCAAAGCAGTTAGAGCAAGTAAAGCAAAGTTGGCCCGGACCGGTAACTTGGATCATGCCTTGTAGCGACAAAGTCTCTGTCTGGGTTTGCGGTCAATATAATTCGATTGCAGTTCGTGTGAGTGATCATCCTTTGGTACAAAAGATGTGTAATGTATTTGGAAAGCCGTTAACCTCTACCAGCGCGAATTTGACTGGTCAGCCACCCTGTATGACGACTGATGAAGTCTACCAGCAATTGGGTAGCCAATTGGTTGCTGTCTTGGAGGGGGAAACAGGGGGGCGTAATAAACCCAGTGAGATTCGTGATGCTAAAACCTCACAAGTATTAAGACAGGGATAACCCTGCAGTTAAGGAAGTCGTATGTCAGCCATAGATAAACTAGCGGTTAAGCAGTTTTTAATGAAACTTCAGGATTCAATTTGTCAGCAATTGGAAGAGGCTGATGGACAAGCGGTGTTTGTCGAAGATGCATGGCACCGTGAACCTGGGGAGAAATTGGGCGGGGGCGGCCGTACTCGTGTCATGAAAGATGGTGCGGTATTTGAACAAGGTGGAGTTAACTTCTCCCATGTTGAAGGGAAAGAGATGCCGGCCTCAGCAACAGCGCATCGTCCTGAACTGGCTGGGCGTCGTTTTGAAGCGATGGGGGTCTCTTTGGTTATGCACCCGAATAACCCTTATGTACCAACCTCTCACGCTAATGTACGTTTCTTTATTGCCGAGAAAGAGGGTGAAGACCCTATCTGGTGGTTCGGTGGTGGTTTCGATTTAACGCCATTCTACCCATTCGAAGAAGATGCTCAGTACTGGCACAATACGGCTAAGGAAGTGTGTGCCCCATTCGGTAGCGAAGTTTATCCAGAACATAAAGCTTGGTGTGACCGATATTTCTATCTCCCTCATCGCGATGAAACTCGTGGTGTTGGCGGCTTGTTCTTTGATGATCTCAACCATTGGGAATTCGACAAGTGCTTTGATTACATCAAGGCGGTAGGTGAAGGTTATACTCAAGCTTATTTGCCTATTATCGAGCGTCGTAAAGAGACTGCATACGGCGAGCGTGAACGTCAGTTCCAGTTATATCGCCGAGGTCGCTATGTTGAGTTTAACCTAGTGTTTGACCGTGGCACTCTATTTGGCCTACAGAGTGGTGGCCGGACTGAGTCGATCCTAATGTCGATGCCTCCGCTTGCGCGTTGGGAGTATGCTTATCAAGTTGAACCTAACTCACCGGAAGCTGAGCTCTATGATCATTACCTTAAACCAAGAGAGTGGTAAGGCTTTCTTCCTTATATAGATAGTGATAGGGTCAACTTAACTTAGTTGACCCTTTTTATTTCTGCAGGTAAGGATATGACACAGCAAATAGATCGCTACGCCGTTTTTGGTAATCCCATTGGACACAGTAAATCACCATTTATTCACACTCTATTTGCCCGCCAGACTAACCAGTCTCTTACTTACACAGCAGAGCTTGCGCCTGTTGATGAATTTAACAGTGCCGCAAAGATGTTTTTTTCTACTGGCGGCAAAGGGTGCAATGTGACAGTGCCGTTCAAAGAAGATGCTTACCAATTCGCGACACGACTTACTGAGCGAGCGAAACTCGCTGGTGCGGTCAATACCTTAAAGAAGCTAGATGATGGTGAAATCATTGGTGACAACACTGATGGGGAAGGGCTGGTACAAGATCTGTTGCAACACCAAGTGCCGCTGAAAGATGCGCGAATACTTATCATTGGTGCTGGTGGCGCAGCGAGAGGGGTAATAAAGCCATTACTTGATCAACAACCAAGTGAAATCGTTATTACCAACCGAACATTCTCCAAGGCGTTGCAGCTTGAAGAGATGTTTTCTCCATATGGACGGGTCCATTCCGTAGCAATGTCAGAGATAAATGATGGCTTTGATGTGGTGATTAACTCTACGTCGGCGAGTCTAAGTGGTGAACTCCCTGAAATCTCTCCTGATATATTTACTAAGCATACGCATGTCTACGACATGATGTACAGTGCGGGCAACACAGCGTTTAATCAATGGGCTATAGATAATAAGGTAGCCGCTGCCTACGATGGCTTGGGTATGTTGGTTGGTCAGGCCGCAGAAAGCTTTATGTTGTGGCGTGGACTTCGACCAGGAACCAAACAAATTCTGCGCGAACTGCGTAAGAATCTAGAAGGAATGTAAAATTGAATCAGTCGATCCTATTTCCAGATCTACAGTCTTGGGATGAGCAACATAAAGAGATGACGTTCCCTGCTCAGCTGGCTGGGGCACTCATTGAATGTGTCATTACTCAGGCTGAATTGGAAAAATTATCCGGACAAACCATCAACAATGCTCAACAAGCCCTAGACCTCTTTACTCAATATCGTTTTGATCTAGAGGAACTTGCCGAGCAACTTATCGAAGATGAAGAGTTCAACGCTGATGGAAAAGTAGAGGTAACTAATTAAGTTCTTCTACCTGATGTAGGTAGTCCTCTTTGTTCTGTACATAGTTATCTGCAGACTTTTGCAAGAAAGCACGCTCGGCATCATTAAGAGGGCGTGCTTGTTTGATTGGGCTGCCTACATAAAGATAACCGCTTTGCAAAACCTTTCCGGGTGGAACCAGACTGCCTGCTCCTATCATTACCTCATCTTCTATTACAACACCATCCAGTACGATTGCGCCCATACCAACTAAAACACGGTCTTTGATGGTACAGCCATGAAGCATCACCTTGTGACCTATGGTTACGTCATTGCCAATAATAAGAGGGTAGCCTTCTGGGTTGGCTGCGTTTTTATGGGTAACATGAAGTACGCTTCCATCTTGGATATTAGTACGTTCACCAATATGGATATGGTTAACGTCTCCGCGAGCGGCCACCAAAGGCCAAACGCTAGAGTCATCGCCAATTTGAATGTCGCCAACTAAAATAGAACTACTATCTATATAGACGCGTTGGCCGATTTGGGGCTTGATACCTTTATAACTGCGCAGAGAGCTCATTTTATCTCCTAGTAAGAAGGGGGAATTTGCCAATATTGGCGTAGAAAAGTGACAAAAACAGATGGTTTTGAATAGAAAATACCCAAACAGCAAAAAAATCAAAAAAAACTCAAAAAAGCACTTGCCAATGTGATGGCGATCTCTATAATGCCCCCACGCTGACACGGGAACAGTTCGAAGCTAAGGTTTCGAAAGAATGAAAGCCCAGTTAGCAGGTCGCTTAGCCAAGTGGAAACACTTGAAAAAAGTTTGAAAAAAGTGGTTGACACTAAACTTTATCTCGCTAAAATGACCGCCTCTTCCGAAGTGATGTTGGTCACAAAGAAGAACAGCTCTTTAACAATATAAACCTATCAATCTGTGTGGGCACTCGTTGATGATAATCCAATTAGAAGCTTAGGCTTCAAATTAGGTTTCAATGAAACGAAGTGACCATTCGAATTGGGCAACAGCCTTGAGCTGTTTTGTTTTACTTTTTCAAAAGTAAAGACCAATAAGAGCACAGTCAATTCAAACATTACTTATGTAATGTTCAGTATTCATTGAGCCGAACAAAATCTTAAATTGAAGAGTTTGATCATGGCTCAGATTGAACGCTGGCGGCAGGCCTAACACATGCAAGTCGAGCGGAAACGAGTTAACTGAACCTTCGGGGAACGTTAACGGCGTCGAGCGGCGGAC
>NZ_JATABI010000010.1:0-81669 GCF_036533795.1 Vibrio sp. M250220
CGGTGTACAGCTTCAGTGAATGATTAACCTATAGTCTCCAGCCATTCCACCAATAGGGAAAAGCATGATGCGATAACAAAGATCCAGCTGCCAATACAATTAACCCACATAAACAGTCTGAATTTTTTAGATTTAGTGGTCACTCTATGTCTGATAAAAGGATAGGCAAGCCAGTAACACATCAATCGAGTTCCAATTGCGTAGGACATTTGATAGTTCCATTTCATATATCCTTGCTCATCGTAATATTTATCCAAATTCCTAGCTAATTGCTTGTCAATAAATACAATTCGTTCAATATTTCCGAATGAAACCATAGCGAACATAATCGCACCGAGTACACACCAAATAATAAAACACCAAAATATAAGCACTGTAAATAAGGCCAAAACTAATTTAAATGTAATCATCTAGCATTTTCCTGAATAGCTTCAACCTGATCTTTCCCCCACTGATAAGCAATATACATAATGTCACCAGTAGCTTTACCTAACATTGAGCCGCCAATTCCACCAACCGCGCCTCCTGCAACAAAAGCACTAATTGAAGCAATCGCTAACACAGGCGCAGAGGTAACTCCTACAATACCCAATACCAAAAGAGTACCGCCGGCTGCGATATTTCCACCGATGGTTCCCCCACCGACACCACCAATAAATCCTGTTATTTCACGAGACGTCACTTTGCCGCATTCTCCTGAGCCGTCAACAGAGCAGGCTTCATAAATATTCTTCGTACCACTTGCTGCACCAAGCACTAGCCCTACGTAACCAACTCCACGAGATGTCGCGATACCAATCGCCACATTCGCTATACGCTTACCTAAATTCGGTACCAGACCTTTTGCAATAATTTCATCAGCATTATGGATAATAGAATGAGTAGAGAGCGGTGTTTTTCAAGATAGTTGCCATCATTTGCTTGCTTATTAAGCTGCTTCTCTTTCTGGATTTAGGTGTACGTTACCAACTGGTTCACAGTTCCTGATATCACCAGGCCAGCGCTCAGGTTTTCGCTGTTTTGCTGCGAGCAATACCGAGACTTTCAAAGCCTTTTGTCGGCCAATTTGGCATGTACTTTACCGTGCGGAACAACGACTCAACATACGGATTATCATCACTGACTCTTGGACGGCTATACGATGAGGTAATGCCTAACTCATCCATCTTCGCTTTGAACGTCAGCGACTTCATAGGCGCACCGTTATCTGAGTGAAGAACCAGCGGTTGGCTGAAGCACTGTTCTCGCATCAACGTCCGTTGCAGGAGTTGTGATGCTAACTCGCCACACTCACATTCATAGACTTCATACCCCACGATTTTGCGGCTGTAGATATCTTCTATGACGTACAGATAATAGTGCTGGCCTCGGGTCGTTGAAGGCAAGTAAGTGATATCCCATGTGTAGACTTGGTTCGAACCTGTCGCCGTATAACTCGTTGGCTTAGCATGCGTTTTTCTGCTCCGTTGACGGCCTCGGTTGTGAAGTTGTCCTTGTGCACTCAGTACTCGATAATAGCTCGACTCTGAGGCGATATACTCACCTTTATCAAGCAGTGTCGGTACGATTTGAGTTGGAGGTAAACTCGCGAACTCTGGGCGGTTACACACCTCGATAATTGCATCACGTTCTTGCTGAGAGAGCTTGTTAGCTGGCTCTGGTCTGACACTGGTCGGTCTTTTATCCGCTTGGATCTCTCCTTGCCGATACCATCGACGATACGTCCTCAGGTCAATTTGAACCTCATAACAAGCTCGCTCTAAGCGGCAACCACTTTGCTTGGCATCGTGGATAAGCGTAATCAGGTACTGCCTTTCATCGGTTGAGGTTAGTCGTCCTCTGGCTCTTCCCCGTAAAAGGCTCTGAGCTTTTTTCGTAGAACCAACAGGGCAGCCGTTTCAGCGAGCGCCTTTTCTTTGTGGCGTAACTCCTTCCTAAGTTCTTTGATTTCAAGCTTATCCGCTTTGGCCTGTTTCTTTGCTTCCGCTTCCCGCTCTTTACTCGACATGAAGCCTTGCATGCATTCGCTGCGCCAGCGTTGAACTTGCTCTGGAAACAGACCTTTTTCACGACAATATTGGCTGAGTTCATTCTCGGTCATCGAGTAAGTCTCGGAGACGATGGCGAGTTTAGTTTGAGCAGACCACTGCTCTGATGAAGTGTTGCTGTTTGGCACTGCGGCTCCTGAACGTCTGAGTTGCTGTCGCCAATGATACAGGGTTGCGGTGCTAATACCTTCCTCTTTTGAAAGTTCGCTCACTGACAATGAGTATGGAGGCAGTAGCTTCTTCAATATGGCTTCTTTTCTTTCTGTTGGAATACGAGACACAATTCACTCTTACCGCCCTACACTGGTTAAATTTTAACAGTGACAACTATCCTGCCAGAGGGGGCACTACGACATTTTAGCTGGTGAAGAGTATCGTAGTACCCCGTTAGATCCAGAGACTGGCAAGTGACTCGGTCCAGCCACCGACTAAGAAAGTGGCTACTTTGTTGCTAACTTTTTGTTTTCAGAACAGCACCAACAAGAAAATCAGCAGTGGATCACCAATATGCCAGTGGAAACATTGGCTAAGTTATTGTCGAAATGGATGTCTACTTCGAGCGTTGGGAAGTTGAGGGCAATGCGAGAGCAAGTGAAGCGTTACATTCTGCCAGAACGAAAAAAACGGCCCAAATCAAGGACCGTTCGTATGAGTAAAACTCGCTACCCTGTTCGTTCCAAACACGTTAAGTGATAGGAGTTACCCCAGATTAGGCGCTTTTTCGCAGTCAATAGAGGTTAAACCGTTTGCTTAGCCAGCTGCTCTGGTTGTTGAGCCTCTGAAGCCAATTCAGCGCCTTCAATTGGTTCGCATTTATCAACAAACCAACCCATATATGACGTAATGATGGTGACGAGGATACAAACAAAGCTTAACCACATGAACGGCGCATAAGAAAGTGTTGCGACACCAAGGATGCTCGCCATGTAGATACCGTTATCGCTCCAAGGCACCATGCCCGAAGTCAAGGTACCGCCAAACTCTGCGTTACGAGAAAGATTTTTACGCTTGTAACCTAGACGGTCATAGTTCTTAGCACAGATCTTAGGGGTTAGGATCAGTGACACATACATCGCTGAACCGAAAACGTTACCCATAAAGGCGGTAGCAATCGTGCTTGTGGCAAGTGAACCTGCGCTCTGTACTCGACGTTCAAATAGTTTTGCGATGGTCTCTAGCACACCCACTTTATCGAGCAAGCCACCAAATCCTAGACCAAACACAATGACTGCAACTGAACCGAGCATTGATGACATGCCACCACGGTTTAGGATTGAGTCAATGAACGTTACGCCAGATGAGATTTCAAAAGGTGCCCACGCAGTGTTGAATGCTTGAAGGAAGTTAACATCTTGAATCATCACCGCCCAGATAATCCCGAGAAGTGAGCCGAAGCTGATCACAGGGAATGAAGGCATACGCATCGCCAGTAGACCAAGAACGATCACGACAGGGACGAATGAGTAAGGGGTGATGTAGAACTGCTCTTCCATCGCCTGAATAACAGATTGCACCTGAGTCATGTCAACGTTGCCAGCGTAGTGGAAACCAAACGCGGTGAACATGATGCCAGTAATGATGTAGCTGATTAAAGCCACTGGCAGCATCCCTTTAATGTGTTCTACGACTTCTACGTTGGACATCGAAGAAGCTAGGATCACGGAATCAGACAGTGGTGACATCTTATCGCCAAAGTAACAGCCAGAAAGTACCGCACCAGCGGTAATCGGTGCTGGAACGCCAAGTCCCTGACCAATCCCCATCATCGCAATACCCGCGGTGCCGGCCGCACCCCATGATGTGCCCGTTGCGAGTGCCGTCAGTGAACAGATGATCATCGTTGCAAGAAGGAAAATTGAAGGGTGAATTGCTTTCAGACCATAGTAAATGATGGTAGGAACGATACCGCCTGAAATCCAAGTGCCAACAAGCGCGCCGACTGCCAGTAGAATGAGTACCGCTCCCAAGCCGTTGGATATGCCGTCCAATGCTGCTTTCTCAAGATCCTTGTACTGGTGTCCTAAACGTATGCCGAGCACCATGATAATGAACCAGCCAATGTATAGGGCAAGCTGGATAGGAAGATCCAATTGGGCAGTGAACGAAAATGCCATCAATAGGAACAATCCAAGGGAGACGATAACCTGGATCAAGCTGGGTAGACGTGGGGTAAGTTGCGTCATACAGAGCCTCTTATAAATGTTGTGAGCAAGAGCAAATAGAAGCCACTGCACTATCTGCTTTACGAGTGTTAACTCCTTTTTGGTACGAGTGGCACTTTACCGTAGTTAGAATAATATTTCGATAAAATGTCCATTCAATGTGATTTGAGTCTGTAATGGTGATTTATTGCGGTTAAATATATGGTAATTCGTTAATTTTAATGAGTTGAAATGTTTTGAAATGTAATCAAGGTGTGGCACGTATTTTTCACTTATGTTTTAAGAAGCATTTGTTTTGTTTGTGAAAATAACAATCGAACAAAAAGGGAGCAAAATGTAGGTTTTGCACTTATTTGGAGTGGGAGTAGATAAAAGTTACAGATTTGATGCAATTTTTCCTTGAGATTTTGCTTCGAAAATTGAATATTGGGGTATCCCATTATTTAAGTTGATTACACGGAGAGTTGAGAATGAGAGTAGGTTTAGTTGGTTGGCGCGGCATGGTCGGTTCTGTACTTATGCAACGTATGGTTGAAGAGAAAGATTTTGACCTTATTGAACCAGTTTTTTACAGCACATCTCAAATTGGCATCCCAGCTCCCTTATTTGGAAATAGTAAGGTAGGCAAAGATGCTGGAATGCTACAAGACGCATTTGATATTGAAAGCTTAAAGCAGCTTGATGCCGTCATTACCTGTCAGGGTGGTAGCTACACGGAGCAAGTATATCCAGCACTGCGCCAAGCTGGTTGGAAGGGCTACTGGATTGACGCAGCGTCAACCTTACGTATGGCGCAAGATTCTATCATCACACTCGATCCAGTAAACTTGGCGCAAATCCAGCGAGGTATTCACGCTGGTACTAACACCTTTGTTGGTGGTAACTGTACGGTTAGCTTGATGCTAATGGGTCTTGGTGGTCTGTTCGAAAAAGGCTTGGTTGAATGGACGAGTGCCATGACTTATCAAGCGGCTTCGGGTGCTGGTGCACAGAACATGCGTGAACTTATTTCTCAAATGGGTGTAATCAATGACTCAGTTAGCAGTGAACTTGCTAACCCATCGAGCTCTATCCTTGATATCGACAAGAAAGTTGCTGATACCATGCGCAGCGGTTCGTTCCCAACAGACAAGTTTGGCGTTCCTCTAGCAGGGTCATTGATCCCATGGATTGATGTGAAGCGCGACAATGGTCAAAGCAAAGAAGAGTGGAAAGCGGGTGTTGAAGCGAACAAGATTCTTGGTTTCCAAGATTCACCGGTTCCTATCGATGGTACCTGTGTACGTATCGGTGCGATGCGTTGTCACTCTCAAGCGCTTACTATCAAGCTAAAGCAGAATGTACCTATGGATGAGATTGAAGAGATCATCGCAACTCATAATGATTGGGTTAAAGTGATTCCAAACGATCGTGACATCACCGCGCAAGAGCTGACGCCAGCTAAAGTGACTGGCACACTGTCTATCCCTGTTGGTCGTCTCCGTAAGATGGCAATGGGCGATGATTTCCTAAACGCGTTCACTGTCGGTGACCAGCTACTTTGGGGTGCAGCAGAGCCGCTACGCCGCACATTGCGAATCATCTTGGCTGAGAAAGCTTAAGAGAGGCGAGAGTTTAGAACGCTGCGCTTCGAGAACAACAGCAGTGATTGCCTCGAAAGTAACTGAGTATCGTGGTTCTGTTGGTCTTAATTATCTGAATTAAAAACACAAGGGTTGACAACTATTGTCAACCCTTCAATTTTTCTTGCCTCTACTCTACTACAACACGCTTATCTGGGTCTGCCAATTGGCTACCGCAGTACTTACAGTGCATAGCATCTGAATCATGACCCGCTCGGTTACAGTTTGGGCACTTGACCAGTTGTTTGTGGGCACTCATCTCATTGCTTAGTTCGGCGGTAATAATCCCGGTCGGAACCGCAAGAATCGAGTAGCCGAGCAACATTGTTAGCGACGCAATCGCCTTTCCTAAATCTGTCTGTGGCACCATATCTCCGTAGCCAACGGTTGTGATCGTCACGATTGCCCAGTAAATGCTTTTAGGAATGCTGGTAAATCCATTCTCAGGACCTTCAATAACAAATATCAGCGCACCAAAGATGGTGACTAAAATTCCCACAGCACTAAAGAAAATGAAAATTTTACGTCGAGCCATCAATAGCGAACGCATCAGAATGTTTGAATCTTGAAGGTAACGCACCAGTTTTAGGATACGGAAGATACGCATCACACGTAACAGACGTACCACGCCCATAAAGCTCGCCCCAGGGAAGAAGATAGCCAAATAGGTGGGAAGAATTGCGAGTAGGTCGACCACCCCATAAAAGCTCATCGCATAGGAACTGGGTTTAGGTGAGCAATAGAGTCGAAGTAGATACTCAATTGTGAAGAGTGCGGTAAAGGTATATTCGATGTATCGAAGTTGTTGTGACCAATCGTCTAATACATTAGGTAGGGACTCAATGATTAACACTGCCAAAGAGGCGATGATGGCAATAATCAGCGCGATATCAAAGGCGCGACCGGCAGGGGTATGGGTGCCGAAAATGATCACATACAAATGATGTTTAAAAGGCTTGCGAGGCATGATGTTGCACTGTCATTGTTAAACACGAAATGAATGGCAACATCATACCAGAAGATAGCGAGATTAGGCTAAACCCGGGAACAGGTTACGCAGACCGTTAGCGATAAACTCTATACCCAGAGCACCGAGGATCAGACCCATGATACGAGTGATGACGTTGATTCCGGTTTGGCCAAGAAAGCGAACAATTAAAGGCGCTGAGCGGAACAACAGCCAAGTACAAAGACTGAATAGCAGGATAGTGACGATGATCCCCATAGTGTCGAACATTGCAGGGTAGCGAGAACCGTAGACGATGGTTGAGCTAATCGCACCCGGACCAGCCATCAAGGGCATAGCCAGTGGAACCACACCAATCTGTTCGCGGCTGACGTATTCGGTTTTCTCCTGCTTGTTCTGCTTATCTTCGCCCAATTTACCGCTCATCATCGAGAAGGCGATACTTAGCAGCAGCAGGCCACCGGCAACACGAAACGAATCGAGAGAGATGCTAAACATATCCAATAGCATTTGTCCGGCGAGTAGCGAGACAACCAAAATAATTGCGACGGCAATGTTAGCGGTAACGGCAGTCTTGTGCTTCTCTTCCTGAGTCATATGCCCAGTCAATGAAACAAATACCGGCATGATCCCAACGGGGTTAACCGCCGCCACCAAGCCAAGAAAGAACTGCAAAAATATAGCGATTTCGAACGTTTGCATTCGTGATCCTAAAAGTAATCAACAGAGGGAACAGGTCATTTGCGGAATATAGTCGAAAATATATTCATCGACGAATGAAAAAAACTAAAGCAGAACCTCTTTCATTACTGAGAAAATCTTATTATTGAAAGAATAGTAAACACAAATGACACACTTTGTTACGTAGAATGGACGAGCTTGCGGGCTGATGTTTACACAAACGTTAACAATTGCACATTTTCAATAAAAAATAAGTCCAATTGTAGAGAGAAATGATCCATTGGATATACTCTCAGTAGCACAAAGTTTGTGGACTACATGTAAGTTTGTGGCCAAAAAATGAAACTTTTTTACAAGATGTTGAGATTTTTCGTGGTTGTCTGACTGTTTGCTTTATTTTTGCTCAATAATAAAATGTGATCTAAATTGTTATTTATCATTGGGTTACGATTGTTTTTGGGATTGGTGTACCACTTATTAGGTAAATAGTTTTTCAGAACTGATCTGGGTCAATTTTTTTCACAACCTGAAATAATATACTCAGCCTTGAAAGCAATTTACTAAGAAGCCTGTTCTGATTGCTGACAAAGAAGACTTCCGAACAGCACTCTTAATAAAAAGTTTTTAATATTTGCTAATTTTAGGAGAATCCCTATGCCTGTAACTAATATGGCTGAACTAGATGCAATGATTGCTCGCGTCAAGAAAGCGCAAGAAGAGTTCGCTACTTACTCTCAAGAGCAGGTAGACAAAATCTTCCGCGCTGCGTCTCTTGCAGCTAACCAAGCTCGTATCCCGCTAGCTCAACAAGCGGTTGAAGAATCTGGTATGGGTATTGTTGAAGATAAAGTAATCAAGAACCACTTCGCTTCTGAGTTTATCTACAACAAATACAAAGACGAAAAAACATGTGGCATCCTTGAAGAGGATGACAACCTAGGTACTATGACTATCGCTGAACCAGTAGGTATCATCTGCGGTATCGTACCAACAACTAACCCAACTTCTACAGCGATCTTCAAATCTCTAATCTCTCTGAAGACTCGTAACGGTATCATCTTCTCACCACACCCACGTGCTAAGAACTCTACTAACGACGCAGCGAAACTTGTTCTAGAAGCAGCAGTAGCAGCAGGTGCTCCAAAAGACATCATCGGTTGGATCGACCAGCCATCTGTAGAGCTTTCTAACGCTCTTATGAAGCACGATGACATCGCTCTTATCCTTGCAACTGGTGGTCCAGGCATGGTTAAAGCAGCATACTCTTCTGGTAAGCCAGCAATCGGTGTAGGTGCAGGTAACGTTCCTGTAGTTATCGATGAAACAGCAGACATCAAACGTGCTGTAGCATCTATCCTAATGTCTAAAACTTTCGATAACGGCGTAGTATGTGCTTCTGAGCAGGCTGCAATCGTTGTTGATGAAGTATATGACGAAGTTAAAGAGCGTTTCGCTTCTCACAAAGCTTACGTTCTAAGCAAAGCAGAAGCAGAGAAAGTTCGTAAAGTTCTTCTTATCGATGGTGCACTAAACGCGAAAATCGTTGGTCAACCAGCTCCAGCAATCGCTGAAATGGCAGGCGTATCAGTACCAGCTGACACTAAAGTTCTAGTTGGTGAAGGTCTAGGCAAAGTATCTTACGACGACGCATTTGCACACGAGAAACTATCTCCAACGCTTGGTCTATTCCGTGCAGACAACTTCGAAGACGCAGTTGCTCAAGCGGTAACAATGGTTGAGATCGGTGGTATCGGTCACACGTCTGGTCTATACACTAACCAAGACGTAAATGCAGACCGCATCCGTTACTTCGGTGACAAGATGAAGACTGCTCGTATCCTAATCAACATCCCGACGACTCACGGTGGTATCGGTGACCTGTACAACTTCAACGTTGCACCTTCTCTAACTCTAGGTTGTGGTTCATGGGGTGGTAACTCTATCTCTGAGAACGTAGGTCCTAAGCACCTAATCAACAAGAAAACTGTAGCGAAGCGAGCTGAAAACATGTTGTGGCACAAACTACCTAAGTCTATCTACTTCCGTCGTGGTAGCCTTCCAATCGCACTTAGCGACCTAGAAGGTAAGAAACGCGCATTCCTAGTAACTGACCGTTTCCTATTCAACAACGGTTATGCAGATGACGTAGTACGCCTACTTAAAGCGCAAGGCATGGAAGTTCAAACGTTCTTCGACGTAGAAGCAGATCCAACTCTATCTGTAGTAGAGAAAGGTGCTGAAGCAATGAAGAGCTTCCAACCAGACACTATCATCGCTCTAGGTGGTGGTTCTCCGATGGATGCTGCGAAAATCATGTGGGTAATGTACGAGCACCCAGAAACTCACTTTGAAGAACTTGCAATGCGCTTTATGGACATCCGTAAACGTATCTACAAGTTCCCTAAAATGGGTAAGAAAGCTGAGCTTGTATGTATCACTACAACTTCAGGTACGGGTTCAGAAGTTACTCCATTCGCGGTTGTTACTGACGACAAGACTGGTGCTAAGTACCCACTAGCTGACTACGAAATCACGCCAAACATGGCTATCGTTGATGCTAACCTTGTTATGAACATGCCTAAGTCTCTAACAGCATTCGGTGGTTACGATGCAGTAACTCACGCTCTAGAAGCTTACGTATCAGTTCTAGCGAACGAATACTCTGACGGTCAGGCTCTACAAGCACTTAAGATGCTAAAAGAGTACCTACCATCAAGCTACGCGAACGGTGCAGGCGACCCAATCGCTCGTGAAAAAGTACACAACGCTGCAACTATCGCTGGTGTAGCATTTGCGAACGCATTCCTAGGTGTTTGTCACTCTATGGCGCACAAGATTGGTGCTGAGTTCCACCTACCACACGGTCTGGCGAACGCACTACTAATCTCTAACGTTGTACGTTACAACGCGAACGACAACCCAACTAAGCAGACTGCATTCTCTCAATACGACCGTCCACAAGCACGTCGTCGTTACGCTGAGGTTGCTGACCACCTAGGCCTAAGCCAAGAAGGTGACCGTACTGCTCAGAAGATTGAACGTCTACTAGCATGGTTGGATGAACTAAAAGCTAACCTAGATATCCCAATGTCTATCCAAGCGGCTGGTGTATCTGAAGCTGATTTCGTTGCTAAACTAGATGAACTAGCAGTTGAAGCGTTCGATGACCAGTGTACAGGTGCGAACCCACGTTACCCACTAATCGCTGAGCTTAAAGAAGTTCTACTTGCTTCTTACTACGGTAAAGCGTTCGTAGAAGGTGAAACTTTCGAAGGTACTACAGTTATCAAAAAGAAAGCTGACCAAGTAGCGAAAGACGCGCCTAAAGCGAAAAAAGCAAAAGCTGAAGCGTAATAAGTAAGATTCAGTTTGAGATAGGTTTTCGCTAGCACGAAACCTACTTATCGGGAAAAGACTAAGCCCCAGTCGAAAGACTGGGGCTTTTTTTTGAGATGTGAGAGGTTAGAACGCTACGCTCCGAGAACGGGCTGCGCCCTACGAGATTATAGACCGGACTTCGTCCTTCGAGAGGAGCTTGTGATGAGTGAATCGAAAGTTGCAGGCAGCGCTTGCTGATATTTAAGCTTAATTACCTGAATTTAAAAGAAAAGGGTTGACGCTCTCACGTCAACCCTTTTTTCTAGCTTCTAGCTTCTAGCTTCTAGCTTCTAGCTTCTAGCTTCTAGCTTCTAGCTTCTATTTTTCGTCATCTGGAAGCTTAATATTGAGCTCAAGAACGGAAATATCATCATCTTTGTGCTCAAAAGATAGGTCGACCATTGATGGATCAACCGCGACGTATTTGCCGATGACTTTAAGGATATCTTCCTTTAGCTGAGGCAGATAAGACGGTGCAGGGTCGCTTTGACTGCGACGCTCTGCAACGATGATTTGTAAACGCTCTTTGGCTAAGTTGGCCGAGCTTTTTTTCTGCGGACGGAAAAACTCTAGTAATGACATTTAGCCTCCGAAAAGTCGTTTGAAAATCCCTTTCTTCTGTTCGGTCAGGAAGCGGAAATCCACTTGCTGGCCAAGCAGACGCTCTACCGTATCATCATAGGCCATACCTGCATCTGACTGATCATCAAAAATGACTGGTACGCCTTTGTTTGATGCGTTCAGCACAGCCTGACTTTCTGGAATAACCCCAAGAAGCGAAATATGCAGAATTTCTTCTACGTCTTCAACGCTAAGCATTTCACCCTGATTAACACGAGCAGGGTTGTAACGTGTAAGCAGCAGATGCTGTTTTACAGGCTCAAGCCCCTCTTCGGCACGAAGTGACTTAGAGTCGAGAATACCTAAAATACGGTCTGAATCGCGTACTGAAGAGACTTCTGGGTTGGTGGTCACAATGGCTTCATCTGCAAAGTATAGCGCCATCAGAGCGCCTTGCTCGATACCAGCAGGTGAATCACAGATAACGAAATCAAAGCCCATCTCATCCAGCTCATCAAGAACGCGGCGCACGCCTTCTTTGGTCAGTGCGTCTTTATCACGTGTTTGTGAAGCAGGCAGAATGAATAGATTGTCGGTACGTTTGTCCTTAATCAAAGCTTGGTTTAATGTTGCTTCACCATTGATGACATTAACGAAATCGTACACAACGCGACGCTCACAACCCATGATTAAATCAAGGTTACGTAGGCCGATATCAAAATCGATAACCGCGGTTTTCTTTCCTTTTACAGCCAGGCCTGATGCGATAGCGGCGCTGGAGGTTGTTTTACCCACCCCGCCTTTACCTGATGTGACAACAATAATGCGTGCCATTATGTGTTCCTTATAATATTAAATCGTTAACAACTCGAACTTGAGCGAGTCGTCGTTCAAACTGAACATAACTTTTTGTTGCCAGAACTCTTCGGAGAATTGCTCCGTAAGCCAGTAGTGTCCGGCAATCGACATTAATTCGGCATTAAGTTTATTGCAGATGATGACTGCACCAGTGTTCCCACTTGCGCCGGCAATCGCTCGGCCACGAAGTGTTCCGAGGATATGAATAGAACCATCTGCGATAACCTCAGCTCCTTCACTGACATGATTCAGTACGATAAGATCGCTGTCTTTGGCATAGATCTGTTGCCCTGAGCGAACTGGAGTACGGACAATTTTTGTCGCGCTCATTTTTGCAGGTGCTTGAGCAGGCGACTTACTGGCAGACATCACGGCAAAGTTGGCCTCAGAAGCCAGGTTTTGCGTGCGCTTGTCTTTACAGCCAGTAACGCCGACAGGAATCATCCCAGCTTGAGATATGCCTTGTTTTAGCCTCGAAAAGTCAAGATCGCTTTCTACTTTCGCGATATTGATTACCACGGGCGCGTGAGCGAAGAAAGCAGGGGCTTGCTCGACTTTTTCTTGTAAGAAATGAATAGTTTTGTCCACATCGTTGTCAGAAAGGTGTAAAACTGACAAAGTGAAGCTACTGCCTTTTAGGTCTGGAGTATTTGACATCTTTTACGTACAACCTCTTAAGGGCGTTGCCTGAGACTAGGGTTGTCATGTTATATTCCTAGAATAAGCTCAGCAAGTTATCTTGTGCCCAATTGACCGTTTTGCTTAAAAAAATAGCGAAACATTGACGTTCCATGAATTAAAACGATAAAAGGCTTCCAATGCTTTGTGCAATATACAAAAGTTCTAAAAAAGAAGGCGCTTACTTATATATCCCTAAAAAGGATGATTTCTCACAAGTTCCTGACACATTAATGCAGATGTTTGGCAAACCTATTATGGCTATGGTGGTGAAGTTAGAGGGGCGTACACTAGCTCAAGTAGACGTAGAGAAAGTGAAGCAGTCACTGAAAGATGACGGCTTTTTCCTTCAACTACCGCCACCACCGAAAAATTTACTTGATGAATACAAAGAGCAAAAACAAGCTCGTCAGCAGCCTGAAGAAGAATAAATTTATATTCGGACTGTTAGATTCTGTTGCTCAAGGAGGGCAATGTGAAAAAACTAATGTCAGTCGCTCTAGGGGTCACGCTCGCCTCATCGGTTTTCGCTAATGAAGTGAGCTTTGAGGAATACGTTGAAGGTTTAAAAGTTGAGGCTCGCCAAAACGGTATTTCTGAGGCGGTTATTGAGCAAGCGTTCGATAATGTCACCCACAAACCGCGTGCGGTGAAAGCCGATAAGAATCAGCCTGAGAAAAAACTCACCCTAGATGAGTATATTCCACGCGCAGTGCCCGATTGGAAAGTAAAACAAGCTAGAGAGCTCTACAAAGAGCACTATGCTGAGCTGAGTCGCATTGGTGAAGAGTACGGCGTTCAGCCACGGTTTATCGTTGCACTATGGGGCGTAGAAAGTAACTTTGGTCGTTTTACGGGTAATTACCCTGTGATTGATGCGCTGTCGACGATGGCTTATGACGGTCGTCGTGAAGACTTTTTCCGTAAAGAGACCATGGCGGCGCTGCAGATTCTTGAACAGGGTCATATTGCCGTTGAGGACTTTAAAGGTTCTTGGGCTGGCGCGATGGGGCAATGTCAGTTCATGCCAAGTTCGTTCCTATCTTTTGCCGCTGACGGTAATGGGGATGGCAAGAAGGACATTTGGAACACCGAAGCGGATGTGTTCGCTTCCGCCGCTAACTATTTAAGTCAGTCAGGTTGGAACGATACTTACACTTGGGGGCGTCAGGTAAAACTGCCAAAGGGTTTCGACATGAACCTAGAGGGACGTGTCGAGGGTAAAGAGAAAACCTTAGCGCAGTGGAATCAACTTGGTATCACACGTTACGATGGAAGCGCATTGCCACAAGTGAATGTCAATGCGTGGTTGACGGCACCAGACAATGCCAACGGCCGAGTCTATCTGGTTTACAACAACTACAATGTATTGATGAAGTGGAATCGCTCTTATTACTTTGCACTTGCTGTTAGTCATTTAGCGGACAGAATTACACTGTAGAGAATCAATTTGTTAGCAAAGGAGCTCATAGAGCTCCTTTTTCTTTTCTAACCTTAAACCACCTTCTTTAGAAGGTGGTGATCGTTCCTTTGGGCTATGCCCGAAGAACGCTCATGTTCAAGATGTCCTCGTTTGTAACCAGCAAATGAAGGAAATAAAGAACATGAGCAGATATGAATCCGCCTCACACGTATATTACAGGTGTCAGTACCACATAGTCTGGACGCCAAGCGCCAACCCTTCAAACTTTCTCCAGTTCTACGCTATTTCTTCTTGGTATGGAACTGCTCACACGCCAGCATGGTGTTTTCGATTAAGCTTGCCACTGTCATTGGTCCCACACCGCCAGGTACAGGTGTAATGAAGCTCGCTTTTTCTCTTGCTTTATCGTACTCGACGTCACCGACCAGCTTTCCTGATTCAAGACGGTTAATACCCACATCGACCACGATAGCACCTTCTTTGATCCAGTTACCTGGGATAAAGTTAGGTTTACCTACTGCGACTACAACCACATCAGCCTGGCGAACGTGGCTCTCAAGATCCTTAGTAAAGCGATGGCACGTTGTTGTTGTACAACCTGCTAGCAACAACTCAAGAGTCATTGGACGGCCAACAATATTTGATGCACCTACGATAACGGCATGCTTACCACGTAGTTCGACATTGTAGCGGTCTAGTAGAGTAATGATCCCTTTTGGCGTACAAGAGCGAAGCTTAGGGATGCGTTGAGCTAGGCGACCAACGTTGTAAGGGTGGAAACCATCAACGTCTTTTTCTGGGTGGATGCGCTCTAGCACATGAGTGGCGTCGATACCCGCAGGAAGGGGTAATTGAACCAAAATACCATCTATCTGAGCATCTTCGTTAAGCTCATCAATCAACGCAAGCAGTTCTTGCTCGGTTGTGGTCGCTGGAAGGTCAAATGATTTGGAAACAAAACCGACTTCTTCACAAGCACGGCGTTTACTTCCGACATAAACCTGTGACGCAGGATCTTCACCAACGAGCACAACAGCAAGGCCTGGTGCACGAAGACCCGCCTCTTTACGAGCTTTAACACGTGCTGCAACTTCTGAACGAACAGTTTGTGAAATAAGAGTTCCATCGATATTTTGAGCTGTCATGACTTTCCTTAAGAAATGAATGGCGACGTATTTGCAGCACATTGTCGCAAATTATTTGACGAACATCTATAAGCAAACGTTTGCTTTGTGGTGGTTTTAATCAAATAAGAGTTCAGTGGCCTTTTTTTAGTCATTCAGATCAGAATGTTAAGAAAAGCTCTTGTTTTAACGCCTCGAACTCGTATAATCCTGTCCCTGTAGCGCGCCCTTAGCTCAGCTGGATAGAGCACGTCCCTTCTAAGGATGTGGTCGTAGGTTCGAATCCTACAGGGCGTGCCATTTATTCAGAAGCCCCGATAACTCGATGAGTTATCTGGGCTTTGTCGTTTCTGTGGTGCTGGTGGATCGTTACATACGCAACCTATATTCGGCGCTATTTCAACCGATTTAATATGCTCTCTGTACATAAGCTGTGCTTTTCGGTAGCATGTCGCTCCTCTGACGTTTCCGTCTTGGCCAAGTTCGAACCGAGTACCTACCTTTAGTGAACCATGCGCAGTATCCATACTAAAATTAAACCTGAATTTGAGCCGCTATTAGCAGAACTTGCTCTTCACGCTTTACTTCATTTGCGCACTAATCATACCGCAGTGTCTTTGGCGAGAAAGCCACGTTCCGATGTGAACGATATTCTTTCTGCTTGGCTTAACAAAGCTGCAAATAGCAAGAAATACAAACCCTTCAAGAAGAAAGTACGCTCGTTAGTCAGCCATGCTCGCTCACAGCGCTTAGATATGGAAGGGATGCTTGGGAATTTACTCCCGCCGGTAGAAGGGGACGAGTTACCTCATCTCGACAGTTTTTTGCTGTTGGTTAACACCTTAGAGAGGGAGTTAAACACCACTGTGTTGGTTTCAAGTCCTCAAGAGGTGGATCTAAAACATAACCCGAAAGGCTGTTTGCTGTGTGTGCTTTCTACGGATCTCAACGCACATTTCAACAATCGTAATCGCTTGGTTGCGGATATTTCTATGTTGTTTCGTGGGACTCACGGCGAAAAGCATACCTTGATGCGTACTGTTTATTCGTCATCCTTATTTGAGCATAAAGTCGAATTTGAAGATGGCGACTTTGTACGTATCTCTTTGAGCTTACAAAAATAAAAAAAGTGGCACATAGCCTCCTGACTAAACACGTTATAATAATGTTCTACTTATTGCATGTGAACATAGTAAACTTTTAAGTGATTTACCCCCTATTGTTCTAATTATCCATAGCTAGAACAGGGTGAATAAAAAGTGTAGACGCTTGTCATAAAAATTTAATCTTAGTGTGCATTGTGAAAATATTGAAAATTCATCATATTGTAATAACTATGTAACAAAAAAGAGAGCGTGGTTTATGCAGCATCAAGAAATGATTCAACCTTCCAATTTTGGCGTTATCAGCCGCACTTGTCTGTTTTCATTGTTCGGTATTGTATTGGTATTCAGTATTATTTAGTTTTCGAGCAAGCCTTGACGAGGAAGTAATTACTCACTTAAGTGTACGGAGACTCAAGGCGGCTCTGGATCTCACTCATTTGCTATGTTAGTTTCGCAGTGATTCATACTGTTAATGGTTTGTATATGTTTTCGCTGTCGTCACTTTCTCATCGTTTTGCCTCCTTGCCAGATGCTTTTTATACGCCTGTCGCACCGCAACCTCTTGATAATACGCGTTGGATTATTTGGAACGGACAGTTTGCTGAGCAATTTAATTTACCCCTACAGGCTCCTGACGGAGATCTGAAACAGTTTCTGACTGGCGAATACATCATAGAAAACTCGCCGCCTGTTGCCATGAAGTATGCAGGACACCAATTTGGTGTTTATAACCCTGAATTAGGCGATGGCCGTGGTCTATTGCTCGGTGAGTTGACTAATCATCATAACGAAGTCTTTGACTTGCATATTAAAGGTGCTGGTTTAACGCCTTATTCACGGATGGGGGATGGCAGGGCAGTATTGCGCTCTACAATTCGTGAGTATCTATGCAGTGAAGCGATGGCAGGACTTGGTATCCCAACGACGCGAGCTTTAGGCATGTTGGTGAGTGATACCTCTGTCTATAGAGAGAAGTGTGAGCAAGGTGCTCTATTAATTAGAATGGCACGCAGTCACATTCGTTTTGGTCATTTCGAGCATTTCTTCTATACCAATCAACTTGAAGAGCTTCAGTTATTAGCTGACAGAGTTGTTGAGTGGCACTTCCCCTCAGCACGGGACGATGAGAAACCTTATCTCTCGATGTTTGATCAAATCGTCCAACGTACTGCAAAAATGATAGCGCAATGGCAGGCGTATGGTTTTGCGCACGGGGTAATGAATACGGACAATATGTCGATCATTGGCGATACATTTGATTACGGTCCATTTGGTTTTCTTGACGATTACGACCCAAGTTATATTTGCAATCACTCTGACTACCAAGGGCGCTATGCATTTAATCAACAACCACGCATTGCGCTTTGGAATCTATCAGCCTTAGCTCACAGCTTGTCTCCTCTCATATTGAGAGAGGATCTAGAACAAGCACTATCGCAGTTTGAGCCATTGTTAGGTCAGGAGTTTAGCCGTCTGATGCGAAGTAAATTGGGTATCAATAGTCAGCAGCAAAGTGATACGCAACTGTTTGGTGCAATGTTTGAGTTGTTGCATCAACAGGGTATTGATTACACGCGTTTTTTACGCGAATTGTCATCGATCGATATCAAAGGGATTCAAGCGGTACTGGATCTTTTTGTCGACCAGCAGGCGATAAATCAGTGGTTGGCACAATACCTAGAACGCTGTGAGCATGAACATAATGGCCATGGAGAGGTGGTTTCCGCCGCCGAACGTTGTCAAGCCATGCGTCGGGTAAACCCGAAGTACATCTTGCGTAACTACCTCGCTCAAATTGCAATAGATCGAGCAGAAGAGGGCGATTACAGCGAAGTAGAGCGCCTTGCCACCTTGTTGAGAAACCCTTTTGATGAGCAGCCTGAGATGAGTCAGTATGCCAACCTACCACCTGATTGGGGCAAAAAGATGGAGATTAGCTGTTCATCTTAATGACGTTGGCTCCAAGCGATGAGTTTCTCTTTGAGTAGGGTGCGGTTGATGGGTTTGGTTAGAAGGTTCGATAATTCGTTTTTTGTTAATAAGATGTGATGTGAGTCCGCAAGGGGTTCAAATTCTAAGTAATATCTTACAAATTACCGAATAAGAACTGTTTACACTCCTCAGTACTAAAGTCGCTCAGTAGTAGGTAAGGGTATGTCAGCTAAAATTCTTGTTGTCGATGATGATCAAGAGATTTGTGAGTTATTGGAAGAATACCTGACGAAGCAAGGTTATCAGGTTGATGCGGTCAATGACGGCGAACAGATGAAGTCGTATCTTGAACAACAGGGTTATCCTGAACTTATCCTGCTTGATGTGATGCTGCCGGGAGATGATGGCTTTACTTTGTGTCAGCAAGTGCGCCGTCACTCTTCTGTCCCCATCATTATGCTCACTGCGGTCTCCGATGATACCGATCAGATCATCGGCCTTGAGATTGGTGCAGATGACTATATCGCAAAACCGTTCAATCCACGTCACCTCACCGCACGGATAAAAGCCGTGTTGCGCCGAGTTAACGTAGTAGAAGAGCTGCCTGCCAGTGTTATCGCTAAAACCATCGTATTTGGTGATTGGAAACTGGATCCCTTGGCACACAGAATTACTCATGTCGAGCGCCATGAGTCTCATGACTTGTCAGGCAGTGACTTTGCATTGCTGATGCTATTTCTTAAACGTCCAAATGAAGTTCTTGACCGCGACACCATCTCTTTCGCGACTCGCGGTCGAGAAGCGTTACCCTTTGAACGCGGTATCGATGTCCAGCTTAGCCGATTGCGCCAAAGGTTAGGTGACAGTGCAAGATTCCCGCATTACATCAAAACGATGCGTGGTAATGGCTATATTCTCGCGGTGCCTGTGAGTTATGAGCAATAAATTGCAAAATTGGTTACGCCGTTTCAAGCCCAATTCGCTAGTCAGCCGAACTCTGGGGTTAACGTTGTTGGCGGTTGTGCTCGCTCAAGGTGTGGCAACGACTATTTGGTACGCCGAGTCGAAACAGAAGGAGCTGGAAGGTATCCGCTCTGCTTCTGAAAGCATGGCAAATATGTTCTCTTCGACAGTGACCTTCTTTCAATCTTTGCCGGTCAAGTATCGCCATATTGTATTGGATCAGATCCGAAATATGGGCGGGACTCGTTTTTTCGTCTCATTCAATAAAGAGCAGTTAATCGTCGACCCGATAGAGGATACCCCGCTGAAATTGGCTTCATTGCAAGCAATTGAAAGTGTGTTAGCCAAAAAGCTACCTAAGGTCGAGTCGATTCAAGTCGACTTTTCTCATCCAGATAACTTGAGACTGCTCAAAAATGATATTTATCTGCATGACTTACCTAAGTCGTGGGCTCACCATACGCTGACGCTCAATCCCATTGAACCACCGATTCTTGTGGTACAAATTGAGCTAAAAACCCATGAGTGGGTCTATATTGCGGCTCTATTACCCGCACCTTATGTCACTCTCGACGATACCTTGATCGGTCGTGAACAGATGATGTTTCTGCTCTTCTCTACCACGATTTTATTGTTCCTTACTTACTTGTTGGTACGGCGTCAGGTTAAGCCACTCAAGCGATTAGCTAAGGCCGCGAATGAGATGAGCATGGACATCGATCAAGCGCCTATAAAGGAAGAGGGGGCGAGCGAATTGATCACCGCGACGCGTGCATTTAATCGTATGCAGCAGCGGATACGTCGTTATGTAGCGGATAGGGAGCATCTTTTCTCGGCGATTTCCCACGACCTGAAAACACCCATCACACGTTTAAGGCTGAGGGCTGAGTTGCTTGAAAGCGACACCAAACGCGACAAGTTTAATCGTGACCTTGATGAACTAGAAATGATGGTTAAAGGGGCGTTGCAGTGTGTCCGTGACACCGACCTACATGAAAACAATGCCTACATTGATCTCAATGAGATGATACTGAGTGTGATTGAACCATTGAACCAACACCAGCAAACGGTTGAGTTTGGTCCCTACCCAATTGAGCCAATTGTTGCGAAACCATTAGCGATCAAGCGAGTGATCAGTAATTTAGTCGATAACGCAGTAAAATATGGTCATCGTGCTGAGATTGAAGTGCTCACCAATCAGGAGTGGGTCAGTATTGTCATTGAGGATCATGGTCCAGGTATTCCTGAAGATAAGCTCGAAGCCGTTTTTGAACCCTATTTTAGATTGGCAAATGATGAAAATGGGCATGGCTTAGGCTTAGGTATCTGCCGGAATATTCTTCACGGACATGGCGGAGATCTCATTATTGATAACTTACCCAGAAAAGGCTTACGCGCCCAAATCTATATACCATCGAACCTAGAGGTGTAATGTAACATAATTGTTACGTGGCATTTACCGTTTGTTTCAATCTTAAATTTCAATTTGGATAGACTCTGTTTAGTACAAGCAAGAACGCTTGGGGTCATTGAGCTGTTGGCCTGAATGTCTAATCCAATACATGGAAGATAATAATGAAACTTAATAAAACCCTACTTACCCTCTCTCTATTGTCTGCTGCTAATGTTGCAACTGCTGGTGAAGTTGAAGTTCTTCACTGGTGGACTGCGGGCGGTGAAGCAAAATCTGCTGCTGTTCTTAAAGAGATGCTAGAAGAGCAAAACCACACTTGGAAAGATTTCGCAGTAGCTGGTGGTGGCGGTGAATCTGCTATGACGGTTTTGAAAACTCGTGCTGTATCAGGTAATCCACCATCAGCAGCACAAATCAAAGGTCATGACATTCAGGAGTGGGGCGGTCTTGGCTTCCTGACTTCTCTTGAGAGCACAGCAAAACAAGAAAAATGGGATGAAATCCTACCTTCAGTAGTCACCAAAGTGATGAAATACAACGGTGAGTACGTCGCAGTGCCGGTCAACGTTCACCGCGTTAACTGGATTTGGGCTAACCCTGAAGTGCTTAAGAAATCGGGCGTAGAGTTGCCAACCACATTGGATGAGTTCTTTGCTGCGGCTGAAAAAATTAAAGCCGCTGGTTTTGTACCACTCGCTCATGGTGGTCAGCCTTGGCAAGATGCCACTGTATTCGAAGCAGTCGCACTGGATGTACTCGGTAGTGAAGACTACAACAAAGCGTTTGTAGACCTAGACATGGATGTGCTTTCTGGTGACAAGATGGTGGAAGTGTTCACTAAGTTCAAGAAGGTGCGTGACTACATCGATGCAAACTCACCAGGACGTGACTGGAACGTTGCAACCTCAATGGTGATTAACGGTGAAGCGGCGATGCAAATCATGGGTGACTGGGCGAAAGGTGAGTTTACCGCTGCTGGTAAAGTTCCAGGCAAAGATTACATCTGTGCACCTGCTCCAGGTACGGATGGACAGTTCACGTTCAATATCGACAGCTTCGCTTTCTTCGAGCTTAGCAACAAAGACAATCAGAAAGCTCAGCAAGATCTAGCTCGTACAATCCTAACTAAAGAGTTCCAAGAGGTGTTTAACCTAAACAAAGGTTCAATTCCTGTGCGCCTAGATATGGATATGTCTAAGTTTGACCAGTGTGCACTGGACTCTATGGCGACATTTAAGGCGAGCGCTCAGTCTGGTGACCTAGTACCAAGTATGGCGCACGGTCTATCAACAACGAGCTATGCACAAGGCGCCATCTACGACGTAGTGACTAACTTCTTCAATGATGACAAAGCGGATCCTAAGCAAGCGGCTCAAAAACTGGCTAAGGCCGTTAAAGCCGCCATTTAAACTTCGCTCGTTTAAGTACACCCCCAAAGGGCAGGCAGGCTTGTGGGGAGCCTGTCTGCCCTTTCTCTATTACCCGATCAGGAATTTGATTAGGGTCTTATGACGTAAGGACTCGTTATGGAGCATGTTGTTACTCGGTCTGATAAGAAGTCAAAAGCCAAGGTTAACCTAGGCGACCGACTTCAACATTGGCTGCCGAAAATCGTTCTTGCCCCGACAGTTATTGTGACTGTGGTTTGTATCTATGGTTACATTTTCTGGACGGCGGCACTTTCAATGACCAACTCGCGCTTTCTGCCTAGCTTTAACTTCGTGGGTTTTGCCCAGTATGAAAAGCTAATGGAGAACGACCGTTGGATCACATCAATCACTAACCTTGGTATTTTTGGCCTGCTGTTTATGCTGGTGGCAATTGGTTTGGGAGTGGCTTTGGCTATCTTCCTCGACCAGAACATCCGTCAGGAAGGGGCGATCCGTACCATTTATCTCTATCCAATGGCGTTGTCATTCATCGTGACAGGTACGGCGTGGAAGTGGATTCTTAACCCGGGATTGGGTATCGAAAAATTAATGCAGGACTGGGGCTTTACCGAGTTCAAATTTGATTGGTTGGTTAACTCGGATATGTCTGTTTATACCTTGGTTATTGCCGCGGTTTGGCAGTCCTCTGGCTTTGTCATGGCGATGTTTTTAGCCGGCTTGCGAGGTATCGACTCTTCGATCATAAAAGCGGCGCAAATTGATGGCGCAAGTTTACCGACTATCTACTGGCAAATCATTATGCCGTGTTTGCGCCCGGTGTTTTTCAGCGCGGTGATTATTACCTCTCATATTGCGATCAAGAGCTTTGACTTGGTGACCGCTATGACAGCCGGTGGACCTGGTTACTCTTCCGATCTGCCTGCACTATTTATGTATGCTCACTCATTTACTCGTGGTCAGATAGGCCTGGGTGCGGCGAGTGCGATGATGATGCTAGCAGGTATCTTAGCCATCTTAGTACCTTATCTTTACTCTGAACTTAGGGAGAAAAAATCATGATGCGTAGTGTCAATTTTTCTCGACTATTTATCTATTCGACACTGGTGTTCTTCTGTCTGGTTTACCTGATGCCACTGTTCGTAATGTTCATTACCTCATTTAAAACCTTGCCAGATATCAAAGCGGGTAACTTAATGAGTTTACCAACTGAGTGGGTGTTCGATGCTTGGTTTAAAGCATGGGACAGTGCTTGTACTGGTGTTAAGTGTGAAGGTGTTAAAGGTTACTTCTGGAACTCTTTCCAGATGGTTATTCCGGCCGTGGCTATCTCAACTCTATTAGGCGCGTTTAATGGTTACGTTGTGACCAAATGGCAATTCCGTGGTTCTAATCTGTTTTTCAGCCTATTGCTGTTCGGCTGTTTCATTCCGTTCCAGGTCATCCTTTTGCCGATGGCAGCAGTACTTGGCAAGTTAGGTTTGGCGAATACCACTGCTGGGCTAGTGATTGTTCACGTTATCTACGGTATGGCGTTTACTACACTGTTCTTCCGCAACTTCTATATCAGCGTCCCTGATGAACTGGTTAAAGCGGCGAAGCTAGATGGTGCAGGCTTCTTCACTATTTTCTTCAAGATTCTGTTACCAATCTCAACGCCTATCATCATGGTGACGGTGATTTGGCAGTTCACAGCGATTTGGAATGACTTCCTGTTCGGGGTGGTTTATTCAGGCTCAGAAACTCAACCAATAACTGTTGCACTCAATAACTTGGTTAACACCAGTACTGGTGTCAAAGAGTACAACGTTGATATGGCTGCGGCGATTATCGCGGCGCTGCCAACACTATTAGTTTATGTATTAGCAGGAAAATACTTTGTTCGCGGCCTAACGGCTGGGTCGGTAAAAGGATAATTATCATGGCAACACTCGAACTTAAACAGATCCGTAAAACCTACCCGAAAGCGGAGCAAGAAACCTTAAAGGGTATCGACATTAACATTGATTCAGGCGAGTTCCTGATCTTGGTTGGGCCTTCGGGTTGCGGTAAATCGACCTTGATGAACACCATTGCTGGATTGGAAAATATCAGTTCTGGTGAGATTGTTATCGACGGTAATGATGTCTCAGAGGTTGAACCGAAAGACCGTGATATTGCGATGGTATTTCAATCCTATGCGCTTTACCCAAATATGACGGTTCGCGGCAATATCGAGTTTGGTCTGAAGATCCGCAAGATGCCTAAGGCTGAGATAGATGCAGAAGTTGAGCGAGTTGCAACCATGCTGCAAATTGATCATCTGTTAGACCGTAAACCTTCACAGCTTTCGGGTGGTCAGCGTCAACGTGTCGCAATGGGACGCGCACTGGCCCGCCGCCCTAAGCTATATCTGTTTGATGAACCGTTATCGAATCTTGATGCGAAACTTCGCGTAGAGATGCGCCATCAGATTAAGCGCCTTCATCAACAGCTTAAAACGACCATCGTGTACGTCACCCACGACCAGATTGAAGCGATGACTCTCGCCGACCGTATTGCAGTTATGAAGGATGGTGAACTTCAGCAGCTAGGCACTCCGCAAGAGATTTACAACAAGCCAACCAATATGTTTGTCGCCGGTTTTATGGGGTCACCGTCGATGAACTTCATCAAAACTATGGTCGATCTGGATGCGCAGGATAACCCTGTGATCAAAGTGAAGGGCAGCAACGGTCAAGAACATCACATTAGTTTACCGGCATCAATGCGTGAGCAAGATGGACGAGAGATCGTTATTGGGCTTCGTCCAGAATACATTACAGATAGCGAGAATGCGGATTCACAAGCAAGCACCAAGCTTGATCTGATGCTGGAAGTTTTGGAGCCAACGGGTCCAGATACGATTGCGATGATCAAAGTCAACGAGCAAGAAGTCGCGTGTCGTCTTTCTCCTGAGTTTGATGTGGTCGCAGGTCAAGTGGCACCTTTGCACTTTGACCTCTCTAAAGCGGTGTTCTTTGATGCAACAACAGAGAAACGCATCGACTTTCATTAATGATGAATTTGTTAACAATATTGTTAGAAAAATGCACATAGTCGACTATGCTTAGAGCTATAGCATGAACGAGCTTCGTGCACATTTGAGGGGAGATGGGCGATTTCGTCTCCTTATTGCCCGTCGAATCTCTAGTAACAAAAATGGCAGCCCTTGGGCTGCCATTTGTTTTTTATAATGAGTCTTTGTTAAATATGTGTAAATTCACCCGTTGTGATAAATGTGATGGGTGGAAATCCACCCATTTTTACAAAAAAGTGTGATTTAAAAACAGGTGGTAGTCGGGGTGTTTTTATTAAACTTATGATTTATAGATGTTTTTATGATTAATTGAAAGTTGGCTTAGTTATTGCCCTTATAGAAATATCAACACCCAGTGATGGGGTTGTTCATTTAACAAGGAGAATAATAATGTTCAAGCCATTGACCCTACTATCTGCATCGATTCTTGCTGTGACCAGTTTCAACGCTGCGGCTAATTGTGATCTAGGTGAAACAGTGATTAAATTCAGTCACGTAACGAATACAGATAAGCACCCAAAAGGTATCGCGGCTTCATTACTTGAAAAACGTGTTAATGAAGAGATGAACGGTAAAGTGTGTCTTCAGGTATTCCCGAACTCAACTCTGTATGATGATGACAAAGTTCTAGAAGCTCTTCTTAACGGTGACGTGCAACTTGCTGCCCCTTCTCTATCAAAGTTTGAAAAGTTCACCAAGAAGTACCGTATTTTCGACCTACCATTCCTATTTGAAGATGTAGAAGCGGTTGACCGTTTCCAAAACTCAGAAGCGGGTGAGAAGCTGAAAAATGCGATGAAACGTCGCGGCCTTCAAGGTCTAGCGTTCTGGCACAACGGCATGAAACAGATGTCTGCGAACAAGCCACTTATCACTCCTGAAGATGCAAAAGGTCTGAAATTCCGCGTGCAAGCATCCGATGTTCTTGTTGCTCAGTTTGAGCAATTAGGCGGTAACCCGCAGAAAATGTCATTCAAAGAAGTTTACGGTGGTCTACAAACTAAAGTTATTGATGGTCAAGAAAACACTTGGTCTAACATCTACGGTAAAAAATTCTTCGAAGTTCAAGACGGTATCACTGAAACAAACCACGGTATTCTTGATTACCTAGTCGTTACGTCAAACGATTTCTGGAACGGTCTACCAGAAGACCAACGTCAGCAGCTTGCGACAATCATTGAAGAAGTGACGACTGAGCGTAATGCTGAATCTTCGCGTGTCGACCTAGCGAACAAAAATAACATCATCGAAGCGGGTGGTGTCGTTCGTACCTTGACTGCCGAAGAGCGCCAACAGTGGGTAACTGCGCTTCAGCCAGTATGGAAGAAGTTCGAGAAAGATATCGGCTCTGACCTGATCGAAGCGGCTATCGCATCAAATAAATAATAACAATTTCCCCTAACCTTTGGCCCTCATAGTATCTCTTTCTTCTCGGGATATATCGGGAAGAGGGCCTTTCTTTTCTTTTGAGAAAGTGAAGTAACTTATGGAACAGTCTATTTTTGCCAGAATTGGCAGGGTGACAGACGCAATTGAGGAAACTCTGATCGCGTTCTTCTTGGGTGCGATGACCATGCTCACCTTTGCCAATGTAGTATTTCGCTACGTATTTAATGACAACATCTTGTGGGCACTTGAGCTAACCGTGTTCATGTTCGCTTGGATGGTACTCGTCGGGGCATCATACGGCGTGAAAAAACATTTTCACATTGGTGTTGATGTTGTTATTAACCTAGCGCCAGACCATCTGCGTAAAGTTTATGCGCTGATCGCTGCGGCATCCTGTTTGGCTTTTTCAATCTTGCTGCTTATTGGCTCTTGGAACTACTGGTACCCGTTCGCAACTGAACGTGCATGGTATGAAACCGACGATATTCCGATGCCGGAAATGTTGCAGTTTTTGGCTGACTGGTTGAATGAAGGTGAGCGTTACGAAAAATTACCTCGATTCATTCCGTACATGGCACTGCCTATAGGTATGGCGTTACTCACTTTCCGCTTTGTTCAAGTTACGTTGCAAATTATTACTGGTAAGTTGGACCGCTTGATCGCAGGTCATGAGGCTGAAGAAGAGCTCGAAGCTCTGAAAGAGGAACTCAAAGACGCTGGAGAAGCAATGGAACCGAAAAGTAATAATAACCAGAGCAAGGAGGGCTAAGCCATGGAAATTCTATTCTTATTCATCATGGTGATTGGCTTTATGCTTGTGGGTGTGCCAATCGCTATTTCCCTTGGTTTATCGAGCATTATTTTCCTGATGATGCACTCTGATGCGTCACTGGCTTCCGTTGCTCAGACCTTATTTAATGCCTTTGCTGGCCACTATACGCTACTCGCGATTCCATTCTTCATTCTTGCCTCTAGTTTTATGTCTACGGGTGGGGTTGCTAAACGTATTATCCGTTTCGCTATTGCCATGGTCGGTTGGTTCCGTGGTGGTCTCGCCATGGCATCGGTTGTTGCGTGTATGATGTTTGCAGCCCTGTCTGGTTCATCGCCTGCGACAGTTGTTGCCATCGGTAGTATTGTTATCGCGGGTATGATTAAAAACGGCTACTCAAAAGAGTTCGCGGCTGGGGTTATCTGTAATGCAGGTACGCTGGGTATTTTGATCCCGCCTTCTATCGTGATGGTGGTTTACGCAGCGGCGACGGATGTATCGGTTGGTCGTATGTTCCTAGGTGGCGTGATCCCAGGTCTTCTGGCTGGGGTGATGCTGATGATTGCCATCTACATCGCTGCGCGTGTTAAGAACCTGCCAAAACAGCCATTTGTCGGTTGGAAGGAGATGTTTGATTCAGCAAAAGATGCGAGCTGGGGTTTATTACTGGTCGTTATTATCCTAGGTGGTATTTACGGTGGGGTATTTACGCCAACGGAAGCGGCTGCCGTGGCTGCGGTTTACTCGTTCTTAATCGCGAACTTTATCTACAAGGATATGGGCCCGTTTGCTGACAAGGAAAATACCAAGCCTATATTGGTGAAAGTCGTTCAAGCATTTGTGCATAAAGACACCAAACATACGCTTTATGAAGCCGGTAAACTGACCATTATGCTACTGTTTATCATTGCCAATGCTTTGATCCTTAAGCATGTGTTAACAGAAGAACGTATTCCTCAAATGATTACGGAGTCGATGTTATCTGCTGGTCTTGGTCCGATTACCTTCCTGATTGTGGTCAACCTACTGCTGTTGATTGGCGGTCAGTTTATGGAGCCATCGGGTCTACTTATCATCGTTGCACCTCTGGTGTTCCCAATAGCTATTGCACTAGGCATTGACCCGATTCACCTAGGTATCATGATGGTCGTGAACATGGAGATAGGGATGATCACGCCGCCCGTTGGTCTCAACCTGTTTGTTACCGCAGGGGTCGCTAAGATGTCGATGATGCAAGTGGTGAAAGCCGCCTTGCCTTGGGTAGGGGTGATGTTCTTATTCCTGATTATCGTGACTTATGTTCCTTGGGTGTCAACGTGGTTACCAACCACCTTGATGGGCCCTGAAATCATCACCAAATAACGGAACTAAAAAAGAAAGCCCCGAATAACTCGTTATCCGGGGCTTTGTTGCTAGGACAGTGGATGAACTAAATTCTTAGCTCATTTGTATCAGTTCCTTTTGATGAATCTAACTTAACGCTTTCAATCTGAATATAAAATGAACCGCTTATTCACCTTTATAGTTACTTTTATCCAAACCGTATTTTTGCATCTTGTCATATAGAGTTTTACGCGCGAGTTGTAACCTATCCATGGTTTGCTTAATACTGCCATGACACTGGTTAAGTGCTTGTTCAATAACACTCTTTTCAAATTCCGCAATTTGTTCGGCGAGACTCATCTCTCGGCTTGCGAACGCAGACTCTGAATCAAATTGAGTTAATCTTCCCAATAGTACAAAACGTTCGGCGGCATTTCTCAGTTCGCGAACGTTTCCCGGCCAATCGTGCGTCATCAGTTGATGAATCTGCTGAGTTTCGATAGCTGGTGCGGACTTACCATAGCGTGAAGCGGCAACCAGCAAAAAGTGATGAAATAGCGTCGGAATATCTTCCTTGCGCTGCCTGAGCGGAGGAAGCTCTAAAGTGACCACATTCAGTCGATAGTAGAGATCTTCGCGAAATGAGCCCTCAGCCGCCGCCTGTTTTAAATCGACCTTAGTCGCGGCAATGACGCGAATATCAATAGGAACCAGTTCGTTGGAGCCCACACGTTCAATGACCCTCTCTTGCAAAACCCGCAACAAACGAATCTGTGCTTGAAGGGGCATCGATTCAATTTCATCGAGAAAAAGTGTACCGCCTTGGGCATGTTCGAATTTACCCACTCGTTTTGAATCTGCACCAGTAAAAGCGCCTTTCTCGTGGCCGTACAGTTCACTTTCAATCAAGTTTTCTGGTACGGCACCACAGTTGATCGCTACGAAGTTATTATCGCGTCGAGAGCTTTGCTCATGAATAGAACGGGCAAACAGCTCTTTACCTGTGCCTGTCTCGCCAAACAGCAAGATGTCCGCATTGGTGTCTGCAATATGGACGATGGTATCACGGAGGAGTTGAATGGAAGGGGTGTCACCGATGATACGTGGACCCAGCGCTTGACTCGCTTTAAGGCTGCGTTTTAATTCTTGGTTTTCTAAAGTGAGTTCGCGTTTTTCCAACGCACGTCTGGTGGTATCGATCAAACGATCAATTGGGAAGGGCTTCTCAATAAAGTCATACGCGCCATTGCGTAGGGCATTAACTGCCATCGAGATATCGCCATGTCCCGTTATCAGAATGACCGGAATGTTTTCGTCTTGGTGCAGTATGCTGGATAAAATATTTTCGCCAGACAAACCCGGTAAGCAGATATCGGTGATGACGACTTTCGGTAGACCGTCACTTTTTATCGCCAATAGAGCATCTTCAGCGTTCGCAAAAAAACGGGCACTGATATCCTCCAGCTCGAAACTCTGTTCGATCGCTAGGCGAATATCGCTTTCATCATCAATGAAGATAACATCGTACATCTTAATTCCTTGATTAGGCATCGACAGGGAGAGTGATTACAAATCGGGCGCCTCCCAGAGGCGAGTCCGCGACGTCGAGTTCCCCTCCCATCGCTTGGGTGATCTGTTGTGAAATTGATAGCCCCAATCCAAGTCCATTCTTCTTAGTGGTATAGAAAGGCTCAAACAGTTGATGTTGCTCACTATAAGCGATACCGGGTCCATTATCATCGACAAAAATGTGCAGTTGGTGATTGGACACCGAGGTCGAGATCTTAATTCTGCGTTTCTCTTGTTCCTCGACCGCTTGCATTGCATTGGTAACAAGGTTAATTAGTACTTGCTCAAATTGTATTGGGTTGACTTCAACAGCGGGCAATATTTCGTCAAGTTCAAGAATTAGCTCAACCTGTTTGGCCTTACACTGGGGAGAGAGTAACTCTTTCGCCGACCAAATCAGCGGCTTCACGTCCAGTTTGCTCACATCATTACTGTCACTTTTACGGGCGAAAGTGCGCAGCTGGTTACTGATTTTTGCCATGCGCTCCGTCAGAGCGGAAATGCGTGAGAGGTTATCATCGACTCGATCGTAACTTTCTCTCTCCAAAAACCGTCGACCATTGTCAGCAAAGCTGCGTATTGCTGCGAGGGGATTATTGAGCTCGTGACTGATACTGGCTGACATTTGCCCCAATACCGCTAATTTAGCTGCCTGAATTAGCTCATTTTGTGTTTGGCGTAGCACTTGCTCTGTTTTGCTTCTTTCACTGATTTCAGCTTGAAGTTCAGAGGTTCGTTCCATAACAAGAAACTCAAGCTTCTGCTTCGCTTCCGACTGTAACTGTTCGAATTGACGCTTTTTGAGTTGACGCTGGTGTACCAGTGCAAACGAGAGATACGCAATGACGAACATTAAACTGATTATGAGCGAGTAACTCAGCACTGACCACAACAGGGTCACTTTAGAGGTGAGGACACGCAGAGTTAAGCTGTGTTTATCCAATGAACGAGATGAAACGAGATAGTCGTTTTCAAATCCGGGTAGGTTTGGGTTCCTCAGTTCGGAATGTTCCGGAGTTAGATCGCCCACCAGACCAAATGAGCGAATCGGTGTATCCAGATATTGGCGACTGTTAAGGATGGACTGACGATCTGATTCTGAGAGCGTGGTTAGACTCTTAAACAGCCAGTCATCGTTGCTTGACATAAAAATTACGTTATTGGCGTCTGTAGCAACAAAGATATTGTTCTTGTCTTGCCAGTTAGCTTCAATCGCAGTTAAATCCATTTTAATGACGATCACGCCGATGATCTCGGCCGCATAAGTGACTGGGTGTGAAAAGTAATAACCACGCTGTTTTGAGCTAGAACCGAGCGCAAAGTATTGGCTAGGCTTACCGAGAATCGCGTCAGAGAAATAGGGACGCCAAGCATAGTTTCGGCCGATAAAGGATCGTTCTAGGTCCCAGTTACTCGATGCGATAGTATTGCCAAACTCGTCGAGCAGATAGGCGTCAGTCGACTGGATGGTTTGGTTGATGTGCTGTAAATAACGGTTGGTCAGATCGATTTGGGCGGAGTTATTAGGCGACTGAAGTGCAGAAACTAGCTCACTATCTTTAGCAATCAACTGTGGCAGGTGTGCGTATTTGTCCAATTTGCTGGAGATGAACTCAGCAAAGCGTTCGAGCTGTTCCTTATGCGTTACGATAAGGTGGTTTTCGCTTGAATTCCAAATCCAACTAGAGCCACCTATGATCGCAATTACGTACAGAACAAGCAGAGAGAACTTACCCCGTCGATACGTCAACATCTTAATCCTTGCCAAACTACATCACTCCGCCATAGCGTAAATGTTTTTGTTACAAATGTGTTTACTCATCATGATAAATTGAGTGATAAAACCGGACTTAGATCGACTTTTAATCTTTAATCAAAAAAAAACGTTAGTTTCCATTGAAAAAGGCATTAATGTCCCCATTTCTGGAAACAAAGACTGCTTTATTGGTGTTTTTTTTAGCAGTTAAGTGAGTTTTTAGGGTAATCCCGCAGCGATCGTAGGGTTCGGCTCGACAGCTAACGATCTGCTCGGTAGAATGCTGCGTCTGAATTTTATCTTGAGGCTAATCAGAGATACCTTTACCGAATATCCTTCGAAAAGATATCACTCATTAGTCCGACAATTGGCTTGTTCGATTGTCGATACTCGGTTTATAAAAGAGTACTCATAGAGTACAAACAAGGATGGGTTCTGTCCGAAAGAGGATAGGGCACATAAGCTCAGTTTTCTGAGCCAGTTTTGAGGTTAATGAATAATGCAAGTTACTGTTGAAACGCTAGAGGGCCTAGAGCGCCGTCTAAACATTACTGTTCCTGCTGCAAACATCGAAGATGCTGTAACAGCGGAACTACGCAACATCGCAAAAAACCGTCGTTTCGATGGTTTCCGTAAAGGCAAAGTGCCTCTAAAAATGGTTGCGAAGATGTACGGCAAAGCAGTACGTCAAGACGTAATGGGTGAAGTAATGCAACGTCACTTCATCGAAGCGATCGTTAAAGAGAAGATCAACCCAGCAGGCGCACCTACTTTCGCTCCAGTTGAAGTTAAAGAAGGCGAAGATCTAGTATTTAACGCGACTTTTGAAGTTTACCCAGAAGTTGAGCTTAAAGGTCTAGAGAACATCACTGTTGAAAAACCAGCAACAGAAGTTCAAGACGCAGATGTTGAAGAGATGATCGACACTCTACGCAAACAACAAGCAACTTGGGTTGTAGTTGAAGAAGCGGCTGAAGACGGCAAACGTGCAACAATCGATTTCGTAGGCTCTATCGACGGTGAAGAGTTCGAAGGCGGTAAAGCTGAAAACTTCCCACTAGAAATGGGTGCTGGTCGCATGATCCCTGGTTTTGAAGACGGTATCGCAGGTAAGACTGCTGGTATGGAATTCGACATCGACGTGACTTTCCCAGAAGATTACCACGCAGAAAACCTAAAAGGTAAAGCGGCTAAGTTTGCAATCAAAGTAAACAAAGTTGAAGCTCGTGAGCTTCCAGAGCTAAACGACGAGTTCGTTGCTAAGTTCGGCGTTGCTGAAGGTGGCGTTGACGCTCTTAAAGCTGAAGTGCGTAAGAACATGGAGCGTGAGCTTAAGCAAGCTGTTAAGAACCGCATCAAAGAGCAAGCTATCGACGGTCTAGTGAAAGAGAACGAAATCGACGTACCAGCAGCTCTAATCGACCAAGAAATTGGTGCTCTACGTCAGCAAGCTGCACAGCGTTTCGGTGGCAACCCAGAAGCGGCTGCTCAACTTCCACGTGAGCTGTTCGAAGAGCAAGCTAAGCGTCGCGTAGTTGTAGGTCTTCTACTAGGTGAAGTCATCAAGTCTGAAGAGCTAAAAGCGGACGACGAGAAAGTGAAAGCGCTTATCGAAGAGATGGCGACTGCTTACGAAGATCCAGCTGAAGTTGTTGCTTACTACGAGCAAAACGAGCAAATGATGAACAATATGCGTAACGTTGCTCTAGAAGAACAAGCGATCGACGCTATCATCGCTAAAGCACAGGTTACTGAAAAAACGGTTAGCTTTAACGAGCTAATGAACCAACAGTCTGCGTAATAAGCAATATATTGCTTAGAAGGTTGACTTAGCGTTAACTATTCTGCTAACAATGGTCCGTATGATAATTATCATCCGGGCCATTTATTTTAGGGACATAAGAATATGAGCTACCAAGAAAAAAATGCAATGTCGCCAATTCTAGACGCGCTAGTACCGATGGTGGTTGAACAAACTTCCCGTGGTGAACGTTCTTACGATATCTACTCTCGTTTGCTAAAAGAACGTGTTATTTTTTTAACTGGTCAAGTAGAAGATCACATGGCAAATCTTGTCGTGGCACAGCTACTTTTCCTCGAATCAGAAAATCCTGACAAAGATATCTTCCTTTATATAAACTCTCCGGGTGGCAGCGTAACTGCGGGTATGTCAATCTACGACACTATGCAGTTTATTAAACCAAACGTGAGCACAGTATGTATGGGACAAGCGTGTTCAATGGGTGCATTCCTACTTGCTGGTGGTGCGCCAGGTAAACGTTATGTATTGCCTAACTCGCGTGTAATGATTCACCAACCGCTAGGTGGTTTCCAAGGCCAAGCTTCGGATATTCAAATTCATGCTCAAGAGATTCTAACGATCAAAGAGAAGTTAAACAGACTTCTTGCAGAGCATACAGGTCAGCCTCTAGAAGTGATTGAGCGCGATACTGATCGTGATAACTTCATGGCGGCTGAACAAGCAGTAGAGTATGGCTTAGTTGACGCGGTTCTGACTCATCGCGGTGAATAACTAGCAACATTGGTATATATTGATATACACTCAAGTCATATGAGTAAAGGCTAAGAGGTTAGCGAATGACAGATAAAAGCAAAGAGAGCGGTAGTAGTAAGCTTCTTTACTGCTCTTTCTGCGGTAAAAGCCAGCACGAAGTTCGCAAGCTAATCGCTGGTCCATCAGTCTATATTTGTGATGAATGTGTCGACTTATGTAACGACATCATTCGTGAAGAAATTAAGGATGTTCTCCCTAAGAAGCAGTCTGAGGCGCTACCAGTGCCAAGAGACATTCGTGAACACCTTGACGACTATGTGATTGGACAAGATTACGCTAAGAAAGTGTTAGCAGTAGCCGTTTATAACCACTATAAGCGTTTACGTAACGGAGATACAACGAGCGAAGGTGTTGAACTAGGTAAGAGTAATATTTTGCTTATCGGTCCAACGGGTAGTGGTAAAACGCTACTGGCTGAAACACTGGCTCGTTTCCTAGATGTACCGTTCACTATGGCCGACGCAACGACGCTGACTGAAGCGGGTTACGTTGGTGAAGATGTAGAAAACATCATCCAGAAACTTCTGCAAAAATGTGATTACGACGTAGCGAAAGCAGAGCGTGGTATCGTGTACATCGATGAAATCGATAAGATTTCTCGTAAAGCTGAAAACCCATCTATTACACGAGATGTATCGGGTGAGGGTGTTCAGCAGGCGCTATTGAAGCTTATTGAAGGTACGGTTGCATCAGTTCCACCTCAAGGTGGTCGTAAGCACCCTCAACAAGAGTTCCTACAAGTAGATACATCTAAGATTCTATTTATTTGTGGTGGCGCTTTTGCTGGCCTAGATAAAGTGATTGAACAACGTGTAGCGACAGGTACGGGTATCGGTTTTGGAGCGGAAGTCCGTTCTAAAGACGAAACTAAGACTGTCGGCGAACTGTTTACTCAGGTAGAACCGGAAGACTTAGTGAAATATGGTTTGATCCCTGAGTTTATTGGTCGTTTACCAGTAACAACAACGTTGACAGAACTGGATGAAGAAGCACTGATTCAAATTCTGTGTGAGCCGAAGAATGCGCTGACAAAACAGTATGCAGCACTATTCGAGCTTGAAAACTCAGAACTTGAGTTCCGTGAAGATGCACTGCGTGCGATTGCTAAGAAAGCAATGGAGCGTAAGACTGGTGCTCGTGGTCTGCGTTCGATTCTAGAAAGCGTGCTACTTGAGACCATGTACGAACTACCATCGATGAAAGATGTAAGTAAGGTTGTGATTGATGAGTCGGTAATTAAGGGTGAGTCTGAACCACTGCTTATTTACAGCAACTCAGATAATCAAGCTGCTGGTGCAGAATCATAATCTGATTCACAGAAATTGAAGTAGATAGAAAGGGGGTAATCAATTACTCCCTTTTTTTTATTCTTTCATTGAATCCAACCAATTAGCCCCCATATACTGCTCATAGGACTAAGCGGAAGAGAGAAGAATATGAACTTGGAACGTTCCGAACGTATCGAGATCCCCGTACTACCTCTAAGAGATGTAGTCGTTTACCCGCATATGGTAATTCCATTGTTTGTTGGTCGTGAAAAATCTATTGCTTGCTTAGAAGCAGCAATGGACAACAACAAACAAGTATTATTGGTAGCGCAGAAAGAAGCGGATACCGATGAACCGACTCAAGGCGATATGTTTGATGTTGGTACCGTTGCGACCATCCTTCAACTACTAAAGCTGCCAGATGGTACTGTTAAAGTACTCGTTGAAGGCCAGCAGCGCGCGCGCATTAACCACTTTATTGAAAACGAATTTTTCTATGCTGATGCTGAGTATCTCACGACTGCTGAGTTAGATGAGCGTGAGCAGGAAGTCATTGTCCGCAGTGCAATTAACCAGTTTGAAGGCTTCATTAAGCTCAACAAGAAGATTCCACCAGAAGTCCTGACATCTCTGAATGGTATCGATGAAGCCGCACGTCTTGCGGATACCATTGCAGCCCATATGCCTCTGAAATTGGCAGACAAGCAAGTTGTTCTTGAGTTACTTGACGTTACAGAACGTTTAGAGTTCCTCATGGGGCAGATGGAATCAGAAATCGATCTGTTACAAGTTGAAAAACGCATTCGTACCCGCGTTAAGAAGCAGATGGAAAAATCTCAGCGCGAGTACTACCTGAATGAGCAAATGAAAGCTATTCAGAAAGAGCTTGGTGAAAGTGAAGATGGTGTTGATGAGTTTGAAACTCTGAAACAGAAAATCATCGACTCTAAGATGCCTCAAGAAGCGCGCGAGAAGACAGAACAAGAGCTACAAAAGCTCAAGATGATGTCTCCGATGTCGGCAGAAGCCACGGTTGTTCGTGGTTATATCGACTGGATGCTAGGGGTGCCTTGGAACAAACGAACTAAGGTGAAGAAGAACCTTGCTAAAGCAGAAGAGATCCTTAACGAAGACCACTATGGATTAGAGCGCGTTAAAGAGCGCATTCTTGAGTACTTAGCGGTGCAAAACCGTATCAACAAACTCAAGGGTCCTATCTTGTGTCTAGTGGGGCCTCCTGGTGTGGGTAAAACTTCCCTAGGCCGCTCAATCGCAGCAGCGACTGGTCGACAATATACACGAATGGCACTTGGCGGCGTACGTGATGAGGCGGAAATCCGTGGTCATCGCCGTACTTACATCGGTTCAATGCCAGGCAAGCTAATTCAAAAAATGTCGAAAGTTGGTGTGAAGAACCCATTGTTCCTTCTCGATGAAATCGACAAGATGTCTTCAGACATGCGTGGTGACCCATCATCGGCGCTATTGGAAGTATTGGACCCTGAGCAAAATAACGCATTCAATGACCATTACCTCGAAGTCGATTACGACCTGTCTGATGTGATGTTCGTTGCAACGTCTAACTCGATGAATATTCCAGGTCCTCTATTGGATCGTATGGAAGTGATCCGTCTGTCGGGTTACACAGAAGATGAAAAACTCAACATTGCTAAACGCCACTTGGTCGACAAGCAGATCAAGCGTAACGGCCTAAAAGCCAACGAGATTACCATTGAAGACTCAGCAATCATTGGCATTATTCGTTACTACACTCGTGAAGCGGGCGTTCGTAGCCTAGAGCGTGAGATCTCAAAAATCTGTCGTAAAGCAGTGAAAAACATCTTGCTCAACAGTGAGCTTAAAACGGTCACCGTCAACATGGACAACCTCAAAGAATACTTAGGGGTTCAACGTCATGACTATGGCAAAGCAGACGAT
Source organism: Vibrio sp. M250220 (assembly GCF_036533795.1). NCBI lineage: Bacteria > Pseudomonadati > Pseudomonadota > Gammaproteobacteria > Vibrionales > Vibrionaceae > Vibrio > Vibrio sp. M250220. Next base: position 37,954 of record NZ_JATABI010000010.1, read on the forward strand.
AGCAACCGCATCGGTCAAGTGACTGGCTTGGCGTGGACTGAAGTCGGTGGTGACCTGCTGACGATCGAAACGCAATCAATGCCAGGCAAAGGCAAGCTAACTCAGACGGGTTCTCTTGGTGATGTCATGCAGGAATCAATTCAGGCTGCAATGACAGTGGTGCGTTCTCGCGCAGAAGCTTTGGGTATTAACTCTGACTTCTATGAGAAGCGTGATATTCACGTTCACGTACCAGAGGGTGCAACGCCGAAAGATGGCCCTAGTGCGGGTATTGCGATGTGTACAGCGCTAGTGTCGAGCTTGACGGGTAACCCTGTAAAAGCAGAAGTCGCGATGACAGGTGAAATTACCCTTCGTGGTGAAGTTTTACCAATCGGTGGTCTTAAAGAGAAGCTCCTAGCAGCGCACCGTGGCGGCATCAAAACAGTGCTGATTCCTAAAGATAATGAGCGTGATTTGGAGGAAATTCCTGACAATGTTATCGCCGATCTTAAGGTCATTCCGGTACAGTGGATTGATGAAGTATTGAAAGTTGCGTTAGAAAAAGAGCCTTCAGGCGTGGAGTTTTCTGCCGCAAAATAGTGATGTGCAGCAAAAATAAGTAAAAGATTACGCTGATAAGTACAAAAATGCTTGTCAGCGTTTTTTTTGGACGCTAACGTTATCGACGATAGCTGCGAGCCTTGAAAAATAAGGGTTTGTCGCAAATTTGAAATGAAATGGAACGTATAGCTGCCATAAAAATATAAACAGGCAGCGCAAAGGGGAATCACAGTGAATAAAACACAATTAGTAGAAAAAATCGCAGAAAATGCAGATCTATCTAAAGCGTCTGCAGGTCGTGCTCTAGATGCATTCATCGAAGCAGTTGGTGAAACTCTTCAATCTGGTGATCAAGTTGCTCTAGTTGGCTTTGGTACTTTCAGTGTTCGTACTCGTGCAGCACGTACAGGCCGTAACCCTAAGACTGGTGAAGAGATTCAAATTGCAGAAGCTAAAGTTCCTGCATTCAAAGCTGGTAAAGCTCTTAAAGATTCTTGCAACTAATAAAAAATCGTCACTTGAGGTGATTTTTTAGAACCTTTTTAAATTATGCGCATCATACTGATGCGCATTTCTTTTTCTGGTATTATCGCGCTATTCAATTTTTTATTTATGAAATGTGCCGAACTCACGGATTTAAAGTGGGCTTATGTACGGCACATAAGCGGAGAGTAGTTTAAGTATGATGGACCGATTACGCGAAGGCGTTAACAGCATCGCGGTTAAAATTATCCTAGGGCTTATCATCCTATCGTTCGTATTTGCAGGTGTTGGTAGTTACATTGTAGGTGGCTCAAATAACTCTGCGGCGAAAGTAGGCAATGTTGAAATTGGTCGTGGTGAGTTCGAACAGGCTTACCAAAACGAACGTAATCGTATGCAAGCTCAGCTTGGTGATTACTTCTCAAATCTATTGGCTGACCCAAGCTATGTAGAGTCTTTCCGTAAATCAGTTCTTGATCGTATGGTCAATGACTTGCTTCTAGAGCAACACGCAGAGTCGCTAGGGCTGCGCGTAAGCGACACTCAAGTTCGTACCATGATTCTAGAAATGCCTCAGTTCCAAGTTGATGGCAAATTTGATCAAGAAATCTACCAGGCTGCGCTACGTCGAGCTGGCTTCTCAGCAGATAGCTTTGCAGAATATTTACGCCGTGACCTAGTGCGTAATCAACTGATGACCGCAATTCAAGGTAGTGATTTCTCATTGCCGGGTGAAGTAGAAGCTCAAAGCAAGTTACTGACCCAAACTCGTGATATCAAAAAGGTTACCCTTTCTCTGGCAGACTTTGCAGCTAAAGCAGAGTTATCAGAAGAAGAGATCAACGAATATTACCAACTAAACCCTGAGCGTTATACGCGCCCAGAGCAAGTTAAAGTAGCTTACGTAGAATTATCAGCTCAAAAGCTAAAAGAAAACATTGAGATTTCTGACGAGCAAGCTGAAAAATACTATCAAGAGCACATCGATAAATACTCTTCAGAAGAGCAGCGTCGTGTAAGTCATATCCTAATTGAGGGTGATGATGAAGCTAAAGCGCAAGCCATCCTAGATGAGCTTAATGCAGGTGCGGATTTTGCTGCACTGGCTGAAGAGAAATCTGATGACTTCGGTAGTGCATCTGAAGGCGGTTCTTTGGGTTGGATCGAACGTGATGTGATGGATCCTTCATTCGAAGAAGCTGCGTTTGCGCTTAAAAATGTGGGTGATATGACAGGTCTTGTTAAATCAGACTTTGGCTACCACATCATTAAACTTGATGAGCTCAAAGATTCAGTTGCGAAATCGTACCAAGAAGTTGCAGAGGAAGTTAAACAAGAGCTACGAGACCAGCAAGCCGTTGATCAATACTATGCGCTTCAAAGTGAACTAGAGAAAGTGGCGTTTGAGTATCCGGATTCACTAGATGAAGCTGCGAAAGCAATCAGCGCTAAGATCGAGACAACAGACTTTATCTCTCAAGTAGACGCTCCTGAGCTTTTGAATGCCCCTGCGGTATTACAAGCGATTGTAAGTCCTGAAGTGAAAGAAGATGGTCTCAACTCAGAAGTGATTGAAGTTGCCCCTGAGCATGTCGTTGTTGTCCGTGTTGAAGATAGCCGCAATGAAACGGTTCTACCGTTGGAGCAAGTTCGTGCTGACGTTACTAAGTCACTTGCCAATGTGAAAGGCGAGCAAGCCGCTATCGAACTCGCTCAAAACCTAGTTGCTGAACTTAAGCAAGGTAAGCAAGAGCTATTGGCTGAGAGTGGTTTGTCATTCGGTGAGATGGAAACACTAGACCGCAGTTCACCATTTTCAGACGTTGTTTTCTCAATGGCGAAACCTGTCGATGGCGAAAAGGAGTTTGCTCAGGCGAAAGACCTCAATGGTGATGTGGTCGTGGTTGAGCTTGTTAATGTCGCATCAAAGTTTGACCCGCAATACAACCAGCAGATTGGTGCACAACTGACACAAGTGAATGCTCAGCAAGACCTTTCTGGCTTGATCAGTATCCTGCGCAAGACTATCGATATCGAATATTACATTGTGACGCAATAATCAGCTCAAATGTAATTGATATATCTATATTAACGGACTGCATCAGCAGTCCGTTTTGTTTTAATGTTTACATGGTTTTCTTTTGGTGATGAGTGGTTAGTCTGGGCCTGCACATAAGTAAACAAGGAAACTAAAATGTTAAAACAACTACTGCTAGTTACTCTTCTACTATCATTTCCTGCCATCACCCAAGCTGAAGACGCTAGCACCGATGCCAAGTATCAAGGTATCGAGATCACGGTTAACATCAACCAAGCCAGTGCTGAGGAGCTCGCCGACCTGTTGTTAGGCATCGGATTGGCGAAGGCTCAGGCAATCGTCGAGTTCCGTCAGCTCAATGGTCACTTCACAAGTGCCGAGGATCTCGAGAAAGTCAAAGGTATTGGTGCTACAATTGTGGCGCAGAACCGAGACCGAATTAAGCTATAAACTTATTGGAGAGCGCCTTGGCGCTCTTTTTTACGCATACGACAAATCCTGCCTAGAACCTGTGGGTATTTCCCTCTATAATTCCACGCCGAAACAAGGTCAACGAGTCGAACGTTGATCAGAAAACAACACGGAGTAAAACATGTCGTCTCATACACCGGTAGTAACCGTTGATGGACCAAGTGGTGCCGGCAAGGGCACACTTTGTATGCTGCTTGCAAAAAAACTAGGGTTTCATTTACTAGACTCTGGCGCTATCTATCGTGTCTTAGCTCTAGCTGCAATTCATCATGGCGTTGATCTTGAATCGGAAGATGCGCTGGTTCCTTTGGCGACCCATTTGGATGTACAGTTTGTGGCTGAAGGCGAGCTGGTCAAGGTTATCCTTGAAGGCGAAGATGTTTCTCGTGAACTGCGTAAAGAAGAAACGGGCATGGCTGCATCAAAGGTCGCTGCTTTACCGCGTGTTCGTGAAGCCCTTTTGCGTCGTCAGCGTGCTTTTGCAGAAGGTCAAGGTTTGGTGGCTGATGGTCGTGACATGGGGACGGTTGTTTTCCCTCAAGCTGAAGTGAAAATCTTTCTGGACGCAAGTGCTGAAGAGCGAGCAAGTCGCCGTCTTAAACAGTTGCAAGGCAAGGGGTTAGATGTTAAATTTGACGACCTTTTAAGCGAGATCCAAGAGCGTGACGACCGAGATCGTAACCGCCCAGTAGCGCCATTACGCCCTGCTGAGGATGCGCTTTTGCTAGATTCTACTACGATGAGTATCGACGAAGTGGTAGAAAAGGCACTACAATATATCGAATCTAAGCTAGTAGCCTAGGCTGCTAGGTAAGAACGTTGGTCGCAAGGATGATGACCGGCGAAGTTAATAACCCCATGTGGTAGGACACCCGTGGACGTTTAATTTATTGAAGATTAAATAATGACTGAATCTTTTGCTCAACTCTTTGAAGAGTTTCTAAACGAGACTGAATTCCAACAAGGTACTATCGTTAAAGGTACTGTAGTAGCTATCGAGAACGGTTTTGTTCTTGTTGACGCTGGTCTTAAGTCTGAGTCTGCTATCCCTGCTGAACAGTTCAAGAACGCTGCTGGCGAACTTGAAGTTGAAGTTGGTTCTGAAGTAGACGTGGCTCTAGACGCTGTAGAAGACGGTTTCGGTGAAACTCAACTTTCTCGTGAGAAAGCGAAGCGTCACGAAGCTTGGATCGTACTTGAGAAAGCTTGTGAAGAAGCTGAAACTGTTGTTGGTATCATCAACGGTAAAGTTAAAGGCGGTTTCACTGTTGAACTAAACGGTATCCGTGCTTTCCTTCCCGGTTCACTAGTAGACGTGCGTCCAATCCGCGATACTGCTCACCTAGAAAACAAAGAGCTAGAGTTCAAAGTTATCAAACTTGACCAGAAGCGTAACAACGTAGTTGTTTCTCGTCGTGCAGTTATCGAATCTGAGAACAGCGTTGAGCGTGATGAGCTTCTAGAGACTCTACAAGAAGGCGCAGAAGTTAAAGGTATCGTTAAGAACCTTACTGACTACGGTGCGTTCGTAGATCTAGGCGGTGTTGACGGTCTTCTACACATCACTGACATGGCTTGGAAGCGCGTTAAGCACCCTTCTGAGATCGTTAACGTTGGTGACGAGATCCAAGTTAAAGTTCTTAAGTTCGACCGTGACCGTACTCGCGTATCACTAGGTCTTAAGCAACTAGGCGAAGATCCATGGGTAGCAATCGCTAAGCGTTACCCAGAAGGTCACAAACTATCTGGTCGCGTTACTAACCTAACTGACTACGGCTGTTTCGTTGAAATCGAAGAAGGCGTTGAAGGTCTAGTACACGTTTCTGAAATGGATTGGACTAACAAGAACATCCACCCATCTAAAGTTGTTAATGTTGGCGACGAAGTTGAGGTTATGGTTCTTGAAATCGACGAAGAGCGTCGTCGTATCTCTCTAGGTCTGAAACAGTGTAAAGCTAACCCATGGCAATCTTTCGCTGAAGCGCAAGCTAAAGGCGACAAAGTTACTGGTAAGATCAAGTCTATCACTGACTTCGGTATCTTCATCGGTCTAGACGGCGGCATCGACGGTCTAGTTCACCTATCTGACATTTCTTGGAATGTTGCTGGTGAAGAAGCTGTACGTGAGTACAAGAAAGGCGACGAAATCTCTGCAGTAGTTCTAGCAGTAGACGCAGAGCGTGAGCGCATCTCTCTAGGCGTTAAGCAAATGGAAAATGACCCATTCAATGCTTACGTTTCTGAGAAGAAGAAAGGTGTACTAGTTAACGGTACTGTTACTGCAGTAGACGCTAAAGGTGCAACTATCGAACTTGAAGAAGGCGTAGAAGGTTACATCCGCGCTTCTGAAGTTTCTCGCGACCGCGTAGAAGACGCTACTCTAATCCTAAGTGTTGGTGACAGTGTTGAAGCTAAGTTCACAGGTGTAGACCGTAAGAACCGCGTAATCAACCTATCTATCAAAGCTAAAGATGAAGCTGAAGAGCAAGAAGCAATGGCTACACTGAACAGCGCTGATGAAGCGGCATTCGGTAACGCTATGGCTGACGCTTTCAAAGCAGCTAAAGGCGAATAATTAGTCGCTTTTAAGAAAAAGGAGCCGAAAGGCTCCTTTTTTATGTTTCATTCATGGCTAGTGGTAATACCAATCTCTGCAAGATGTTTTGTTAAATGTAGTTTTTCATTCCACACATTGTTCAATTTTTGTCTAAAATTGTAGGCAAGTGTTTGTTGGAACTGGTATTACTTACTATAATAAGTGATAAATTACTCTATGAGGGCAACTATGACTAAGTCTGAATTGATCGAAAGACTCTGTGCAGAACAGACTCACCTTTCGGCTAAAGAGATTGAAGATGCTGTAAAAGATATTTTAGAGCATATGGCTTCAACACTGGAAAGTGGCGACCGAATTGAGATTCGTGGTTTTGGTAGTTTCTCTCTTCATTTCCGCGAGCCACGTGTGGGACGTAATCCTAAAACAGGTGACAAAGTAGAGCTTGAAGGAAAATTTGTTCCTCACTTTAAACCTGGCAAGGAATTGCGTGAGCGAGTAAACATCGGTTAGTAACTCGAATTGACTGTAAAATGAGCGGCATACATAGCGTATGCCGCTTTTTTATCATTCGAATTACAGAGATAACCATGGTTTGTTTGATGCTTTTACTGCATAATCGTAGCGGCAGAACTTATCTTAGGTGATGGACTATGAAAATTATAAAAATCGTTCTTGTACTGGCCCTATTTTTGATTGCACTGGCCTTAGGCTCTCAGAATCAAGCGATTGTAACATTTAACTATTTGTTAGCTCAGGGAGAGTTCCACCTGTCCACACTGTTGGGTGGTGTGTTTATTGTTGGTTTCCTTCTGGCATGGCTAATATTTGGTAGTTTGCATCTTAAATCTCAGTTGCAAGTACGCAAACTAAGAAAACAGTTAACTAAGCTCTCTCCAGCAGCAAGTGAACCAACTCAAGGCAAAGCTTAAAAGTCGTATTAGGTAGGCTGTCACTCGATGTTAGAAATCCTGTTCTTGTTATTGCCAATCGCAGCCGCTTACGGCTGGTATATGGGTAATCGCAGCGCCCAGCAAGACAAGCAGAAACAATCCAATCAAATCTCACGTCAATATGTGACGGGTTTGAACCTGCTTTTATCGGATCAGTCTGATAAGGCGGTCGACCACTTTATTGAACTTCTCCAAGTCGATAACGAAACGATTGATACTCACCTGGCTCTCGGAAACCTATTTCGATCGAGAGGGGAAGTTGACCGAGCGATTCGTATCCACCAAAACCTCATCTCCCGTTCTGGGTTAACCATCGACCAAAAAAACATTGCTTTGCAGCAATTAGCAAAAGATTACATGGCTTCGGGTTTTCTTGATCGTGCTGAAAAAATCTTTGAGCAGTTGGTTGATGAACCGGATCACCGTGAAGCTGCGCTACAGCAACTGGTCGCTATCTATCAACAGACTCGAGAGTGGAACAAGGCGATCAATTATGCCTCTCTACTCGTTAAGATGGGTCGTAAACGAATGCGTACGAGTATTGGTCACTTTTGGTGTGAATTGGCGATGCAGGAAAAAGCGGAAGGACATGACGCTCAGGCAATGCAGTACTTCAAACGTGCATTAGCGGAAGACCCAAAGTGTGTACGAGCTTCTATCGCTTTAGGAAAACTCTATCTAGACATTGAAGACTATCGCAGCACCATTGAGTATATGGAGCGTGTCTTAGAGCAAGATAGCGATTTTGTTAGTGAGGTTCTCCCAACACTAGCGGAATGTTATCACCATCTTGGCCAAGAAGATGAGCTACTGAGCTTTTTACGCCAGTGTATCGTCAATAAAGTCGGTGTATCAGCGGAGCTAATGCTGGCTCAACTCGTTGCTCAACACGATGGTGTCGGCGCCGCTCAAGAGCTATTAACGCGACAGTTGGTAAAAAACCCTACGATGAAGGGCTTCTACCGTCTGATGGACTACCATTTAGCAGAGGCTGAAGAGGGTCGGGCAAAGGCCAGTTTAGGTACGCTACAAAAACTGGTTGGTGAACAGTTAAAAGTGAAACCGCATTATCGATGCCGTAAATGTGGTTTCTCGACCCACTCAATGTATTGGCATTGTCCCTCGTGTAAGGGGTGGGGAACGATTAAGCCAATCCGTGGGTTGGATGGTGAATAGTTTTTATGGGCTTGACCCATTACAAAATGGCAGCGGTGATCCCGCTGCTTTTTTTCGATTTATTTATAGTTAGGAGATGAAATGATCGACCAAAAAGTAATTGTTGCACTGGATTATGACAACCAAGCCGATGCACTCGCTTTTGTTGATAGAATTGACCCAAGCTCATGTCGTCTAAAAGTCGGCAAAGAAATGTTTACCTTATTTGGTCCTGACTTCGTCAAAGAACTGCACAAACGTGGCTTTTCAGTCTTCCTAGACCTCAAATTCCACGACATTCCTAACACGTGTTCGAAAGCGGTTCGTGCGGCAGCTGAAATGGGAGTGTGGATGGTTAACGTCCATGCGAGTGGTGGGGAGCGTATGATGACGGCTTCGAGAGAGATTCTTGAGCCTTATGGTAAAGATCGTCCGCTACTTATTGGTGTGACTGTACTCACCAGCATGGAGCAAAGCGACCTTGCAGGCATTGGCCTTAATATCGCGCCGCAGGAACAAGTGATTCGTTTGGCTAATTTGACAAAAAATTCAGGCCTGGATGGTGTAGTCTGTTCCGCACAAGAAGCATCAATGCTGAAAAGTGAGCTGGGTAAGGCGTTTAAACTGGTCACTCCTGGCATTCGTCCAGCTGGTGCGGCAGTGGGAGACCAGAAACGTATCATGACACCAGTCGATGCTATCGCGGCTGGCTCAGATTACTTGGTTATTGGTCGTCCAATTACCCAAGCCGCCGATCCTGCCGCAGTGTTGGCAAACATCAATGCGACACTTGTGTAAAGATTGATTGTGCTAAAAAGCCAGCATTTGCTGGCTTTTTTGTCACTCATCTAAGGCTAAATGCAACCTGGAACGCCACTGTGGAACTTGAAGTCGCTATCGGGAGAAGTAATTAGCTCTGCTTCAATCTGACCGAAGTAAGCCACTCTCTCACTGATGTCTTTGTCAGCAATCTCTTCTGCAAGCGTTAAATAGTCCTGGTAGTGACGGGCTTCTGAGCGTAAGAGAGAGACATAGAACTTGCCAATATCCTCATCCATATGCGGTGCGAGTTTAGCGAATCGTTCACACGATCGAGCTTCTATATATGCGCCGATGATTAACTTATCGATCAAGCTTTGAGGCTCATGCGTTGCCATGCTGCTAATTAATCCCTTTGCATAGCGACTCGCTTGGACAGGCTCATAGGCTATATTGCGCTTGTCCATGATTTCCAAGACTTGATAAAAATGGTGTAACTCTTCTTTAATCAGCATCACCATTTTGTCGATAAGATCTTGGCTGTAAGGCGATTCAGATTTGGCCATGATCGTTTTCGATATTTGGCTTTTCCCTTTTAATGTTTCCAGACTTCCCATTTTGCGATAGGCGAAGTTTTCGTAAGGTTTGAACCAATCTAAGAGGCTATGTGCGCTTTCCTTATCGACAGCGTACTTGCGGATTAGGTACATTGCGGACTGTCCGGCCTTGAGCTCGCAAAGGAGGTGGTCGATGAGTACCACCTTTAGGTTTTCGGGTTTGCGGGCTTCCACAACCCATGCATCGGGCGTAGAACAGTGTAAGAAGCCGTTTATCGGCTCTAACAAGGTTTGGTATTGGTTTAACTCAATCATCTTGAACAAATCTGTCAATTGAAATGAAAAAGGCCGCAACAGCGACCTTTAGAGGATGTGTAATGGCAGTTATATTACCATTTTTTCTTCTCACCAAAGAGCGCATCCATATCGTTTTTACGTTGGTCTTCTTCGATTTGGTGTAACTCTTCAGCGTTTCGAGTTTGTCTTTTCGATTCAAGGTCGTCGTACATTCCTTGAAGTTTTTCGCGTGCTTGATTCGAATAGTTGTCATTTTTGGTGCTAAGAGCATCAAGTCCTTTACGAAGCAGTTGCACAGCCGTACCCGGTTGACCACGTACGATAGCATCATTTGAACGTTTGATGACGTTTTCAATGTTGATGCGTATCTGGATGGTTTCCAAGCGAGCATTTTCGGTAACGTAGGCCTGAGTTTCAAAGCGACCTTTGTTGTGTTCACTACGGATAGTGTCGCGAAGGCGTTTAACCAGCTTAAGCATAACAATCGCTTGCTTATCACTGCTTGGCACTTTAAAGGTTGTGCTCTCGCCACCTTGGTAATTTTCTTCAAGTTGTTTGATCTGTTGTTTGACGTGTTCGACGCGTTGTTCAAGCTGTTTATTCTTTGGATCCAGCTCATGCATACTTTGTAGTGCGTCTAAGATACGGGTGTTTAGACACACCAATAACTCCTTACTATAAGGCATATGGTGTGCGTGACCGATTAATTCTTCTGTTGCATCTATGATTTGAAGATAGCGCGAACTCTCCTGCTTCCGTGCAGTTTCAGCTTTGACTTTGTATTGAAGCATTATGTTATAGCCCAATACCAAGACAAGTAAGATGGCAACTAAAGCTATGATTAACCCTATATTCATAAATTCCGTATCTTATGTTTTATTATTTTACTGGCAAGCAAGCATACACGATTCTAATCACTCCCTGCACCTGTTTTGTATTATTGCTCAAATGTTCGATTTTATTAATGAAAAATACCAATGCAAGGTTGATTCTGCGTATTTGATTACAAAATAGCCACAAGCCTCTGCTTTTCTACGGCTTGATAACGATTGGACTATCAATTTGAACCCATAGGCGTTATAACTAAATATTATAAACTATGTTCGCTCGCTATGGGGCGTAGAGTAAGGGATTACGAGGTCGAGAATGAAATTACAACAATTGAAGTATATTGTTGAGGTCGTTAACCATAACTTAAATGTATCAGCTACTGCGGAAAGTCTGTATACGTCTCAGCCGGGCATCAGTAAGCAGGTACGTTTGCTGGAAGATGAGCTGGGCATTCAGATCTTCGAACGCAGTGGAAAACACCTTACTCAAGTGACGGGGGCTGGTGAAGATATTATTCGCATTTCTCAGGAAATTTTAGCTCGTGTCGAAAGCATCAAAGCCGTTGCCGGTGAGCATACCCATCCTGAGATGGGAACTCTCAATATCTCGACGACACACACTCAAGCTCGTTATGCGCTTCCTGACGTTATTAAAGGATTTACCGCTCGTTACCCTAAAGTATCACTCCATATGCACCAAGGTACGCCATCTCAAATGTCAGAGGCGATTGCCAAAGGTACCGCTAATTTCGCCATTGCGACGGAAGCACTGCATCTTTACCAAGATGCGATCATGCTGCCTTGTTACCACTGGAATCGTTCCATTGTTGTGCCAAAATCCCATCCTCTGGCACAGAAGGAAAAGGTGACTATTCAAGATCTGGCTTCCTATCCGTTGGTGACGTACGTATTTGGTTTTACAGGTCGCTCTGAGCTGGATACTGCGTTCAATAAATATGGCCTAACACCGCGAGTTGTCTTTACCGCTACAGACGCAGACGTGATCAAAACGTACGTGCGTATGGGGATTGGCGTTGGTGTTATTGCGAGTATGGCGATCGACAAAGAGCAAGACACTGATTTGGTCGCAATTGATGCGAGTCATATCTTTGGTGCGAGCACCACAAGTATTGGTTTCAGACGCGGCACCTTCTTACGCAGTTACATGTTCGACTTTATGGAACGTTTTGCACCGCATTTAACACGTCCAGTTGTTGAGCGGGCGTTGTCGCTTAAATCGAGTGCAGAAATCGAAGAAATGTTCAAAGATATCGACCTTCCTGTTCGTTAAGCGACTACCATCTCTAGTGACTTCCCTCTACACTACGCACACCGGGGGGAAGTCATGCATACTCAATTCAAATCACTCGATCAGTTTCTAACGCAAAATCAGCAATATTGGCGTTTTGAGGCTTTCATTTCATGTTTAGATAGCCATTTGCCCTGGAAAGAGTCTAATCCACAGCTGTGTGCTTGGTTAGACGGCTTGAGCCCAAAAGAAATTGAAGGCTATAAACAGAATAACCTAAGCCTTATTAACGCCTTAACGCCTTATCTGGCTTGTGTTGTGCAAACTTCCCAGTGGACGACATTGCCCTCTATCGACAAGCAGGGGTTAGCACTAGCGCGTGGTGTCGAAAATGGTGTCCCAGGGCGTAAGCTTGAGCAAATCCTATCCATGGGAGAGGCGGCGCTGCGCGATCACCACGGTAGCGAATGGTTAGAGTGGTGCTCAGGTAAGGGATTTCTCGGCAGAATACTCGCGAGTCAAACCCAGCATAAGGTGACCAGTTTTGAGTTTCAGCAAATGCTTTGTGATGCGGGGCAGTTTGAAGCGGACAAACACAACCTGCCGATGCACTTTGTTCAGGGCGACGCGTTGAGTCGCGATGCACAACAGGTATTCAGTTCAAATCAGCACGCCGTCGCTCTGCATGCTTGCGGAGATCTGCATATATCGCTTCTTAACCATGCTACCGACAAGAGGCTACCAGTGATTACTTTTTCTCCCTGTTGCTATCATTTGATCGCCAATGAGCACTATCAAGCACTCTCTATCCAAGGGAAACAATCTAAGCTTGGGTTAAGCAAGTCTGAGCTGCGGATCCCTCTTCAAGAAACGGTTACTGGCGGCGAGCGGGTGAGAAGGCACCGAATCGAAGAGATGTCATATCGTCTTGGCTTTGATCTGCTGTTACGTAATGTGCTGGGATTCGAACGCTATCAACCTGTGCCAAGTATTAAGAAGTCGCAGCTTTCTCAAGGCTTTGAAGCGTTTTGTCGTTGGGCGAGTGATAGTAAAGGTATCCTTCTACCGGATGTTGATTTTAGTCATTTTGAACAATTGGGCTTGGAAAAGTATTGGCAAATGGAACGCATCAGTTTGATTCAGCAACCATTCAGGCGATGTTTGGAAATGTGGCTAGTGCTGGATAAGGGACTTTTCCTTAATGAGAACGGCTATCGCGTTCAAATCTCGGAGTTTTGCTCACGAGAGATGACTCCCCGTAACATACTGATTCATGCTGTGAAAGTGTAGATAGCAAGGTGGTGTCTCTTTTTGTTACTCCAATGTTAAAACGTGCTTTTCTTTTGTACAGCTTGCTGGTAATAATAATTGATGCGCACATAAAGTGTGCAATTTATAAATACAAAACAGAACTTCACACAACATATTATTGCTTATACCAGCGCCATTAATTGTGTACTCAGGTTATTGCTAGGCAGAAGGGACTGAGAGCACCGTACCAGTGGCGGTTACTTTGTCATTCTTATGGCGTCATCACCGTAATTTAGTGATTGCACTCTTGGCCTCGAAGAATGTTTAGATAGTCAGTGGCGTTGGTACGACATCAAGGAGTCAAGATGAAAGCAGGAAAAGCTATTGCGACCGCCGTTCTCGCAGGTGTTACGTTACTCTCATCAACCAGTATCATGGCAAAAACGGCTAAGGTAGCCGTATCACAAATTGTCGAGCATCCCGCGCTAGACGCCACTCGCCAAGGTCTAATCGACGGGCTAAAAGCCAAAGGTTACGAGCAAGGCAAAAACCTAGAATTCGATTACAAAACTGCACAGGGCAATCCTGCTATTGCGGTTCAGATTGCGCGTCAATATGTGGGTGAAAAACCGGATGTTTTAGTTGGTATCGCGACTCCTACTGCCCAAGCACTCGTTTCAGCTACTCGTACGATCCCAGTTGTATTTACCGCGGTTACTGACCCAGTTGGTGCGAAGTTAGTTAAGACATTGGAACAACCAGGTAAGAACGTGACTGGTCTGTCCGATCTCTCTCCCGTCAGCCAGCATGTTGAATTGATCAAAGAGATTCTTCCACAGGTCAAATCTATCGGCGTGGTATTCAACCCAGGTGAAGCGAATGCGGTGACGTTAGTAGAACTTCTAAAACGCAGCGCACAAGAGCAGGGCATTCAAGTTATCGAAGCGACGGCTCTGAAAAGTGCTGACGTGCAATCTGCTACGCAAGCTATCGCAGCGAAGTCAGATGTGATTTATGCGCCAACAGACAACACGGTAGCGAGTGCGATTGAGGGTATGATTGTTGCGGCTAATCAGGCTAAGACACCAGTATTGGGTGGTGCGACTTCATACGTAGAAAAAGGCGCCATTGCGAGCTTAGGATTTGACTACTACCAGGTGGGTGTTCAAACCGCGGATTATGTTGCAGCGATCATTGAAGGTGCAGCGCCTGGTTCGCTTGATGTCAAAGTGGCAAAGGGCTCAGATCTGGTTGTTAACCAAAGCGCTGCGACCAAACTTGGTGTGGTGATTCCACAGTCTGTACTAGACCGTGCGACAAGCGTGAAATAAACCAATCCCCCAAGCAACCTCGTTGCTTGGGGGTGTGAGTCTTTAGCAGAAAAGGGAGTTGTTATGTCTGCTTTTGCATTTTTTGGCGCTTTGGAAATTGGCTTACTGTATGGTCTCGTAGCCCTCGGCGTTTATCTCACCTTTCGCGTGCTTGATTTTCCTGACTTAAGTGTAGATGGTAGCTTTCCTATGGGAGCCGCCGTTGCCGCTACTGCAATTGTTGCCGGTATCAATCCGTGGTTGGCGACCTTGATGGCGATCGTAGCGGGTGCTGCGACTGGCTGGGTGACCGCGTTTTTAGCGGTTCGCTGTGGAATCCTCCATCTTTTGGCATCGATATTAACGATGATCGCGGCTTTTTCTATCAATATCCGCATCATGGGTAGACCAAACTTAGCTTTGCTTGGTGAGGAGACTATTCTGACCCCGTTTGAGGCGTACGGCGATCCTATGTTAGTTCGCCCACTGTTGGTCGGCATATTGGTGTTGGTTTCTGCCTGGCTGGTGGTACGTTTACTAAACAGCGACTTCGGACTAGGCCTACGCGCGACGGGAGTCAATGCCCGCATGGTTTCAGCGCAAGGGGCGAGCACATCCTTTTATACCTACTTTGGTCTGGCGTTATCCAATGGTTTTGTTGGCTTTGCTGGGGCTTTGTTTGCTCAAACGAACAGCTTTGCTGATGTGACTTCTGGTGTCGGGACTATCGTGGTTGGTTTGGCTGCGGTGATACTCGGTCAAACGCTTATTCCAGGAAGAAAAATATGGGTGGCTGTTGTTGCAGTTATCGTCGGTTCAGTGCTCTACCGTCTGGCGGTAGCATTTGCACTCAGTTCAGGGATGTTCGGATTGCAAGCCTCAGACCTCAACTTGGTCACGGCAGTTCTGGTTGCAGCAGCGCTGATTGCGCCCAAGATTAAAGGTAACCTTAAATCAAAAAAGCTTAGCCCTGCGATGGAGAGCAAAAATCTATCTAAGCAGGATAAAGAGTCAGGAGAAGTAGCATGATTCGTCTAGAAGATATTCAGGTGACGTTCAATCCAGGAACCATCTTAGAAAATCGTGCTTTGCGTGGTGTTTCTCTTGAGGTTCCGGAGCACCAATTCCTAACCGTGATTGGTTCGAACGGTGCAGGTAAATCAACGCTGCTTGGAGCTGTTACTGGTGAAACGCCAATGATCGGTGGACGCGTAGTGATTGATGAACTCGATGTTACTCGTCAAACAGTGGATCAGCGAGCCAAGCAATGTGCTCGAGTGTTTCAGGATCCTTTAGCTGGTACGTGTGGAGAGTTGACGATTGAAGAGAACATGGCACTCGCATATATGCGTGGTAAAAAGAGAGGGTGGAATCTTTCTCTTTCATCTCAGCGTCGCAAACTTTTTCAGGAGCGTATCAGTATCCTAGGGCTAGGATTGGAAGACCGTTTAGGTGACAGCATTGGCCTATTATCGGGCGGCCAGCGTCAAGCTGTGAGCCTTGTGATGGCGACGCTTTCCGATAGCAAATTATTGTTATTGGATGAACATACAGCAGCGCTGGATCCACGTATGGCTGCGTTTATTATTGATTTGACAAAGAAAATTGTTTCGGAGTTCAACCTCACTGTGATGATGGTTACTCACTCAATGAAAGACGCGTTAGCTTGTGGTGACCGTACCGTGATGCTTCACCAAGGCGAGATTGTTCTCGATGTATCCGGTGAACAGCGAGCGAATATGCGAGTTCCAGATCTTTTAGAGATGTTTTCTAAGGTTCGTGGAGAAGAACTGGCGGATGATAGCTTATTGTTAAATTAACGAGTTGCTGACAAATTGCTACCGAAATATCCACCAAATCTATGAGATAATATCAATCTGGATATCTACTAAACCCATCAATTGTATTACAGTATTGATGGGTTTAGTTTTAGTGAGGAAATAGATGCAGGTTGACAGGCACTTTAGTTTAAAGTTTGTATTTTTAGCACCTATGGTTTGGTCCTTAGTCGTGCTTGCATTGACGCTAAAAAACCAGTATGACGCCGTTAATCGCGATATCGATGATGAATACACTCGTGTCGTTGAGGCAACTTCTCGCGCCGCTAAAGTCGTTGCCGCGATAGACTATAGCTTTTCCAACCATGATAAGAACGCAAACTTTATGCTGCTTGAACATAATCGTCGAATTGTCGAGGGCTTATGTCAGATGTGGCCGATTGACGCTCTACTGAGATCCGAAGGGCGGGATTATGACATTCCCGCTGTCGACATTAACTATATGTTGGTTGGCGGAGAAAGCCTTTGTACTCCGGGTAGTGACATCTATCAGCGAGTTTCCAACCAAGTGTCACTTGCTCCAATTTTGTCATTCTTACACGATATCGATGGGTATCTGCTAGGCATTCACTATATCGACAGAGCAGGCTATGTAATGTCTTCGCCTGATGATTATGCAAAGAGTCTGACGGTGGAATTACTCGACACCATCCAAGCTCGCCCATACTGGCAGGTGACCGCCAGTAACCGAGATAAAATTACTTTGTCTGGGCCAACCCCAATCATTGCAAGCAATGACACCATTTTGAGTATGACGATGCCAGTCTACCTAAATGATATCCATCAGGGGATGCTGTCAGTAGATATCTCTTACCAACGCCTGCTCGCAACTCAAGGCAAATTAGCGGGCGAACTGCATATCCTAAACACCAGTGACCTCTCTCCACCTGACAATGCGTTTAGGCTGAAAATGATTAACGTAGAAGGGGTAGCAAGCAACTATGCTCTCTATTATCTCTTTGATCTACAAAAAGAGATTCGCCACTTTTTCTACTTTCAACGATACAGCCTTCTAGTGACGGCCTTTATCTATGTGTTCTCTGTTGTGGTGTTATTTTTGATTAATACAAGGGTTGAGCATGGTTATTTCAGAGAGCTTGCCGCGACAGATCCTATGACAGGCCTGCTAAATCGACGTGGCTTAGAAGCGTTTTTAACCAATAACGCCTTGCACGGTCACTATATCGCGCTCGGGGTTTTCGACATTGATGATTTTAAGAAAATTAATGATAACCACGGCCATGATGTTGGCGATACCGTTATTAAATATATGGCAGAACAGATTAGCCTAGGCATTCGTAGTAGTGATGCCGCGGCTCGAATTGGCGGCGAAGAGTTTGTGATTTATATGACTGGAAACGCGATAGAGCCGCTGAAGAAAAGTATGCTCAGGGTAAGGAACGATATTTGTCAGCATTCAGAGGCGGCTGTAGAAAACGGTTTCACTGTGTCTGGTGGTGTTGAAGTGGTTGAAGCAGAAGGAGTAAGCAGCTTCGAAGTGTTATTCAAAGCTGCTGATGAAAAGCTTTATCAAGCGAAAAACGCAGGTAAAGACCAGTTGGTGTTCTAAGCTGCGACGAGTGTATCTCGGTATCGGGTGATATGCTCAATAATGGGTGCAGCTTTGTTGTAGGTGCGAATTTCTCTAAATAGCCTATCTGCTTGTGGATACTGATGACGTAAATACGCGAACCACTGCTTAACTCGGTTAGGATAGTAAAGACCTTTGTCGCCTTTCATTTCATACTGAGAATACACCAAGAGCAGTTCAACAACTTGTGACCAAGGCATCACCGCATGATCATGTTTGACCACATTACCCAAATTCGGCACGTTGAACGCACCACGGCAGACCATTAAAGAGTCAACTCCAGTAGTGTCAATGCAGGCTTGACCATCTTGATAATTCCATATCTCACCATTGGCAATCAGCGGAATATCGAAACGTTGGCGAATTTTGTTGATGTACTCCCACTTGATTTCGCTCGCTTTGTAGCCACCCGTTTTGGTTCTGGCATGGACGGTCAATTCATTTGCCCCGGCACTTTGAATCGCGTCGACGATTTCGAAGCAGTCTTCAGGGTTGTCCCAGCCCAAACGAATCTTAGCTGTGACAGGAATATCTGAGCTAACCGCTTCTCGGCATGCTTTAACCACATTGTGAATCAACTCAGGATGTTGCAGCAATGCCGCGCCCCCTTTGCTTTTGTTGACGAGTTTAGCCGGACAGCCAAAGTTGAGGTCAATGCCTTTGGCACCAAGTTGTGCTGCACGAACGGCATTTTCAGCCATCCAGTGTGGATCTTGACCAAGCAGTTGTACATGTACAGGAACCCCAGATTTTGTCTGAGAGCCTTGTAGTAACTCTGGACACAGGCGGTGAAAGACGTGATCAGGCAAGAGTTGATCGACAACACGGACGAATTCAGTGACACACAAGTCATAGTCATTGATATCCGTTAAGATCTCTCGCATTAAGTGATCTAACACGCCCTCCATAGGCCCCAGAACTACACGCATAAATTACACCTCAGATTTAGGAGGCGTGATTTTAGAGGTATTAGCCGATAAAGTCATCCCTCAACTAAGATTGTGCAAAGCCAATGAGAAAAAAGAAAAGGCTAGCCACCAAACGTTGAGACTAGCCGTGACGGGAACAGTAGCAAAAATTTCAGCAAGGTATGGTCATCGAATCAGGGAGGGAAGTCTCGAAGTGACCGCAGACCTTGCATAGGGTTATAATGTCGCTAAACAACGATTAACACTAGAACAAGAAAATGAAGTATCAAATTCTGACACTCGAAGACTCAATTACTGCCGAATCACCACTCTTTATTGAAGGCTTAACGCTCGCGGCCAATATGGCAACCAAACCTTTAGCCCCAGAAAGTTGGCTAGGGTCGGTTTTTACTGAGCGTGTAGAGGTGAGACCGAGTATCGAAGCGCATATTCATCAGCAATACGCTTATTTGCAGCGAGGTGAATACTCGCTATTGAACTTACTCGAACCTGAACGCCAAGCCGAACAACTGGCTGACTTCGCAGAAGGCTTTATGACCTTGTGGCCGACTGTCGAAGAGCAGTGGATGGAGACCAGTGTAGGAGATGGAACACTGCGTATGCTTCAGGCGATGTTAACGACTTTTATGTTAGCGGTTGATGAAGAGCAAACTCGTAGTCAAATGCAAGCGTCGGGCATTGAAACCCCACCGTTACTGAGTGACTTTATTGACCAAATAGACCTGATGATTGCTGAAGTAGCGCAAGCCGCTGATGCAGCAATGACAGGTGCCAAAGCACAAAGCGTTAACCCATACAAAAACATTGGTCGTAACGATGAATGTCCGTGTGGGAGCGGTAAAAAATTCAAGCAGTGCTGCGGAAAATAAACAAAATTGATCGAACAAAGTTAACCTTGTTCGGTCATATTAGAACGAATTAGAAGTTATAAGTGGTACGTACGCGACCAATTAAGGTAACAATCGAATGAAAAAATTTGCTGTATTACTAATGATGAGCTTTTCCGTTATGGCTGCGCCTAAAGATGAGCTTAGCCAGCGACTACAAATGAACGATGGATTCAGTGCTGATTTTTCTCAACAGCTGATCAGCCCTGAAGGCGACGTTGTGATGGAAGGTCAGGGTAATGTAGAGATCGCACGTCCGAGTCTATTTCGTTGGACGACAACCGCTCCGGACGAAAATGTCTTGGTGTCTGATGGTAAGAGCCTGTGGTATTACAGCCCATTCATTGAACAAGTGAGTATCTATTGGCAAGAGCAAGCAACAGAGCAAACCCCCTTTGTTCTTCTGACTCGCAATCGCGCGAGCGACTGGGATAACTACAAGGTTGAACAACAAGGGAATACCTTCACCTTAACGCCAACCGCAGCGGACAGCAATCAAGGTCAATTTAAGCTAAAAATCGACCCTCAAGGTAAGGTGGAAGGGTTTAGTGTGGTTGAACAAGATGGCCAGCAAAGTACGTTTACGTTCAACAATGTCCACCTTGGCAAACCAAGTGCTGATCGTTTTACGTTCGCTATTCCACAGGGTGTAGAGGTCGATGACCAAAGGAACTAAGTGTGAGTAACTACACGTTAGATTTTTCGGGGGATGAAGACTTTCGCCCCCTTGCTGCCAGAATGCGCCCTAAAACACTCGAGCAGTATATTGGTCAGCAACATATTCTTGGCCAAGGCAAGCCGCTAAGACGTTCTCTAGAAGCTGGGCATATCCACTCGATGATTCTTTGGGGGCCGCCGGGTACAGGAAAAACCACTCTCGCTGAAGTGGCTGCCAATTATGCTAA
This sequence comes from Vibrio sp. M250220, assembly GCF_036533795.1. Classification (NCBI taxonomy): domain Bacteria; kingdom Pseudomonadati; phylum Pseudomonadota; class Gammaproteobacteria; order Vibrionales; family Vibrionaceae; genus Vibrio; species Vibrio sp. M250220. The sequence goes on from NZ_JATABI010000010.1 coordinate 58,554, forward strand.
CGCAGAGGTTGAGCGTGTCTCGGCCGTCACTTCGGGTGTAAAAGAGATCCGTGCTGCCATTGAGAAAGCTCGTGAGTATAAACTGGCAGGTCGACGCACCATCTTGTTTGTTGATGAGGTACATCGCTTCAACAAATCCCAGCAAGATGCGTTTCTCCCTCATATCGAGGATGGTACGGTGACCTTTATTGGCGCAACAACCGAAAACCCCTCTTTTGAACTCAATAACGCCTTGCTATCACGTGCCCGCGTTTACAAACTGACGTCGTTGGCCAAAGAAGATATCCGTCTGGCGCTTGAACAAGCCATTAATGACGAAGAGCGTGGTTTAGGTGGGGTAGAGGCTGAATTTGTCGACAACGTTCTTGATCGTTTATCTGAACTTGTCAACGGTGATGCCCGCATGTCCCTAAACTACCTTGAGCTGCTGTATGATATGGCTCAAGAAGACGCGCAAGGTAAAAAACAGATCACTTTGGCTTTGTTGGCGGAAGTGGCCGGGGAGAAGGTCTCTCGTTTCGACAACAAAGGAGACATCTGGTACGACTTAATTTCAGCGGTACATAAATCAATTCGAGGTTCCAACCCCGATGCCGCACTCTATTGGTCTGCTCGGATGATTGCAGCTGGCTGTGACCCTTTGTACATTGCTCGCAGGCTGCTGGCTATTGCGTCAGAAGATATTGGTAATGCCGATCCACGTGCTATGCAGGTAGCCCTATCAGCATGGGACTGTTTTACACGAGTGGGGCCAGCCGAAGGCGAACGCGCGATTGCTCAGGCCATTGTCTATTTAGCATGCGCGCCAAAGAGCAATGCCGTCTATACCGCTTGGAAGCAAGCTCTGGCCGATGCGCATAACTTACCTGAGTATGAAGTGCCGCCTCATCTTCGTAATGCTCCCACCAGCCTGATGAAAGATCTTGGTTATGGCGCCGAGTACCGTTATGCCCACGATGAGCCAGGAGCGTATGCGGCTGGTGAGCAATATTTGCCACCAGAAATGTCGGAAAAAACTTACTACCAGCCAACCAATCGCGGCTTAGAAACTAAAATTGGCGAAAAGTTAGATTACTTGGCTAGTTTAGACGCAAAAAGCCCACAAAAACGCTATGAATAAGCGTCCATTTTAGATACATTTATTCGGTTAATATTTTTAGCGCTTGAGCATGAAGCTTGAGCGCGATTTCACTACTAAAAAAAGCATAGGATTAACAATGCTGGATTCTAAATTACTTCGTACAGAGCTGGATGAAACAGCTGCAAAACTAGCACGTCGTGGCTTTAAGCTAGACGTAGAGACAATCCGTACACTCGAAGAACAACGCAAGTCCATTCAAGTAGAAGTTGAAAATTTACAATCCACGCGTAATTCCATCTCCAAGCAGATTGGCCAGAAAATGGCAGCAGGCGATAAAGACGGTGCAGAAGAAATCAAGAAGCAAATCGGTACACTTGGTAGCGATTTAGACGCGAAAAAAGTCGAACTTGACGCGGTAATGGCGAAACTTGATGAAATTACTCTATCGGTTCCTAACCTGCCTGCAGATGAAGTGCCAGACGGTAAAGATGAAAATGACAACGTAGAGATTTCTCGTTGGGGTGAACCAAAAACTTACGACTTCGAATTGAAAGATCACGTTGACCTAGGTGAAATGGGCGACGGTCTTGATTTTGCGAGTGCCACTAAGATTACGGGTGCACGCTTTATCGTGATGAAGGGGCAGTTTGCTCGTCTTCACCGCGCAATTGCTCAGTTCATGCTTGATCTTCACACTGAAGAGCACGGCTACACAGAAATGTATGTGCCTTACCTAGTAAACTCTGACAGCCTATTTGGTACTGGCCAGCTACCTAAGTTTGGTAAAGACCTCTTCCACACAGAGCCGCTAGAAGAGAAAGTGAACGATGAAGAGCCTCGTAAACTGTCGCTTATTCCAACTGCGGAAGTTCCTGTTACTAACATGGTTCGTGACACGATTACTGACGAAGCAGATCTGCCACTTAAAATGACAGCTCATACGCCATGTTTCCGTTCAGAAGCGGGTTCTTATGGTCGTGACACTCGTGGTCTTATTCGTATGCACCAATTTGACAAAGTTGAATTGGTACAAATCACTAAGCCGGAAGACTCAATGGATGCACTTGAAGAACTCACCGCTCATGCAGAGAAAGTTCTTCAACTGCTAGAACTTCCTTACCGTAAAGTGGTTCTGTGTACTGGTGATATGGGCTTCGGTGCTCGTAAGACTTACGACCTTGAAGTTTGGGTTCCAGCACAAGAGACTTACCGTGAAATCTCATCTTGTTCAAACATGTGGGACTTCCAGGCTCGTCGTATGCAAGCGCGTTTCCGTCGTAAAGGCGAGAAGAAGCCTGAGCTTGTTCATACACTAAATGGCTCTGGCCTTGCTGTAGGTCGTACAATGGTTGCGATTCTGGAGAACAACCAAGAAGCTGATGGTCGTATCGCAATCCCAACTGTACTTCAGAAGTACATGGGCGGCGCAACGCACATCGGTTAATCGCGAGCGATATATAAAGCAAAAGGCGACTGATACAGTCGCCTTTTTTGTACCTGCGGGAAATAAAAAAGCCGACATAAGGTCGGCTTTTCTACAAGAGATGCTGGGGAGAGGTTAAATACTCATCTCACCACGAAGGACTTGCTGCATCTTAACCTTAACTTGTTCGTAGCTTAGACCTTGGCTTAAAAGGTAATGCAGTTTCGCGAGCGCCGCTTCTGGCGTCATATCATAGCCACTGATCACGCCAGCTTCTGCTAAGGCACAACCCGTTGCGTAACCGCCCATATTGACTTTACCAGCGAGACATTGAGTCAGGTTGACGACGAGAACGCCACGCTGTGAAGCCTCTTTGAGGTGATTGAGTAGCTCGGGATTTTGCGGAGCATTACCGACACCGAACGTCAGCAAAATCATTGCATTGACAGGCTGAAGCAACGTGTTGCGAATGACTTCGTGAGAAATTCCTGGGTACATAGTAATCACGCCGATAGGCTGTGGTGTAATGTCGTGAACTTTAAACTCGCCTTCTGGTTTCTTACCGACTTCAATCTCACTGCTGATTTGAATATTGATACCCGCTTCTAGCAGTGGAGGTAGGTTTGGTGAAGTGAAGGCGTTAAAGCCATCAGCGTGAGATTTCGTACTGCGGTTGCCACGCATGAGTTTGTTGTTAAAGAACAGCGTCACTTCGTTAATCGGGTAATTCGCAGCAATATGCAGGGCATTTAGCAGATTGGCTTGACCGTCAGAGCGCAGTTCAGCCAATGGAATTTGAGAGCCGGTGACAATGACAGGTTTACCCAAGTTTTCCAGCATGAACGATAGTGCAGATGCAGTATATGCCATGGTGTCGGTGCCATGCAGGATCACGAAACCATCGTACTTGTCGTAGTTATCACGGATATCATCCGCGATTTGTTGCCAATCTGCAGGTGTCATATCTGACGAGTCAATCAGAGGATCATACTCGTGGATAGTAAACTCAGGCATTTCTGGTCGATGAAACTCTGGCATGCTAGCGAGTTGTTTCTCCATGAAGCCAGCGATAGGAACATAGCCGTGATCATGGGATTTTTGCATACCAATGGTACCGCCGGTGTATGCGATATAAATATGTTTTCTTGCCATTGCTTTGAAACCAGTTAATTGTAGGGGGAACAGAGCGGGGAATTATATCTTAATCTAGGCCAATAAAAAGGGGGATTCCGCACAGGAATCCCCCCTAAATCATCTGGTCGGTTTAGTCACCATGCTGTGAAGCGAAGCTATTGAACCTGACAGTTTAGGCAGAAAGCGTATTGCCCTTTTGGATCATTGAAGCTTTGCAGCATATTCGTATCTTGCAGCACTTGTTTAGCGACTGGTTGGAGTGCTTGTGGCAGCATCGTCGTCGCGTCAACCCCTAAGTGGACACTGACCTGATTCATGAAATCTTGAATAAATTGCTGAGCTGGAGACAGTGGCTCTTCAACCCAATAGAGATTGTATTGCTCAACTTTAGCCAGTTCCGCTGCCAATGCGACTGCGTCATCAAAGTCACCAATTTTATCGATCAAGCCGAATTCCAATGCGTCTTGACCTGTCCAAACGCGGCCTTGAGCTACCTCATCCACTTTGTCTATAGGCATTTGACGTGATTGACTCACCAGACCGATAAAACGGTTATAGCCATGTTCGATCCCCATTTGGAATGCTTGGGATGCGCCATCTGAAAGACCGGTAGTGATACCGACATCAGAGAAAGGCGAAGTACCGATACCATCGGTATAGATACCCAGTTTGTTAAGACCTTTTTCAAACGTCGTTAGCACACTGAAGATGCCTATTGAACCCGTTAAGGTTGTCGGTTGTGCAATGATGCGATCTGCACTCATTGAAATCCAATAACCCCCTGAAGCGGCAAGGCTCGACATCGATACAACGACAGGTTTGCCTGCTTCTTTTAGAGCTTCGACTTCGTTGCGAATGACTTCTGACGCAAATGCGCTGCCTCCAGGGCTGTCAACACGCAGTACAACGGCTTTCACTTTGTCATCATTGCGTGCTTGGCGCAGTAGGGCAGCAACTGTATCGCCCCCAACAGTGCCGCGTGGTTGTGAACCATCCATAATGGCACCACTTGCCACCACAATCGCGATATCATTAGAAGCTAGGTTGAATTTAGGTGTTATTGTCGACTGGTACTCATAGAAGTCGACATAGTTATAGCTGTCTTCTCCGTTGCTACCAAAAACATCGACAAGCTCTTTTCTTACTTGCTGGCGTGTCGCCAGTTGATCGACTAGGCCGACATTTAGCGATAACGAAGCGAGATCACCATTGTTTGCTTTAAGCAGAGCGAGAAACTCGTTCATATCAGGATTGAGTGTTTTGGCATCAAGCTGACGATTGGCCGCGACATCATCAATATATGCCCCCCAAAGTTGCCCTAACCAGCGAGAGGCGGACTCTTTTGCCTCTTTCGACATATCGTCACGTACAAAGGGTTCTATGGCAGACTTATAGGTGCCAACACGGAATACATGGGTATTAACGTCGAGCTTTTCTAAAAGAGATTTGTAGTAAAGTGAATAGGCGCTATAACCTTTCAACATCACGGCACCATCAGGTGCTAGGTAGATCTTATCTGCATAGCTAGCGAGATAGTATTGACTCTGATTGTACATGTCGCCTACCGCGTAGATTGGCTTTCCAGAGGCCTTAAACTCATTCAATGCCTTAGCGATGTAGCGTAGTTTAGTCAGATTGGTTTCTGGCATATCGCGCAGCGCGAGAACGATACCACTGATTTGTGAGTCATCTTTTGCACGTCGAATGGTTTCAACAATATCAAATAGGACGTTTTCTTTCGGTAAGCTCTGGCCAAACAAAGAACCTGTCAACGAATCCATTGGATTGACATAAGTTGCCTGCTCAACAATTGGACCAGAAATATTGACGATCAGCGCGGACTCTTTAGAAACCGTCGGCACAGGCGATTCGGCATTGGTATAGATGAAATAAATAATACCGATACTGGCCAGAAAAATCAGGTTGACGAGGGCAAGACGAATAAAAGTGATCAGTTTCCAGATCCCTTTGAAAAACATGCCAACAAACTTAAAAATACTCTTCATTTTTTCTCCGCTGCGAATCTCGCAGGTTAGGGCTTATCCAATGTAAGACCTTAGAATTCAAGATATAGTTATATCCTACTTAAACTAGTATACCCAAACAACCGTAAGATTGATCGGTGTTACAAAAATGTAAACGGGTGTTTGATTTTTATTTAATGACTTCGTATTCTGGTCAGACCACAATAAAAATAGAGTAAAGTGATGTCTTCCATGTATCCAAACCTACTAAAACCACTAGACCTCGGATTTACCCAATTGAGAAACCGAGTGTTGATGGGCTCAATGCACACGGGGCTCGAAGAACAAAAAGAAGGTCTCGGCAAGCTTGCTGCGTTCTACGAAGAGAGAGCGAAGGGTGGAGTAGGCCTAATCGTTACCGGAGGCTTTTCGCCAAACTTACGTGGTCGACTGCATCCATTTAGTGCTGAGTTTAGTAAAGCCAAACATGCTAAAGCGCATAAGGTCGTGACTGAAGCGGTTCATAAGCATGGTGGCAAAATCGCATTACAGCTATTGCATGCCGGGCGTTATGCAATGCATCCCTTTGCTCAAAGTGCTTCCTCAATTAAAGCGCCAATCGCACGTTTTGCACCGAGTGAAATGAGCACGCGTCAAATCAACAATACCATAGAAGCGTTTGCCAAGAGTGCTACTTTAGCGGTTGAAGCGGGCTATGATGGTGTTGAAGTGATGGGTTCAGAAGGCTATCTCCTAAACCAGTTTATCTGTAAACGAACCAACACTCGCTACGATGAATGGGGCGGTAGCTATCAGAATCGTATCCGTTTCCCATTGGAAGTCGTCAAAGCGATTCGTAAAGCCGCAGGGCAAGAATTTATTATCATCTTCCGTCTTTCTATGCTCGACTTAGTGGAGGAGGGCAGTACCTTTGATGAAGTGGTTGAGTTAGCGCAGGAGCTTGAAAAAGCGGGTGTAACCATTATCAATACTGGTATTGGTTGGCATGAAGCAAGAATTCCTACTATCGCGACTCAGGTACCACGTGGGGCATTTACTTGGGTCACTGAGAAAGTTCGTCCACATGTCAATGTGCCGATTGTTACCTGTAACCGTATTAATACCCCTGAAGAAGCGGAATCGATTCTCGCCAATGGTCATGCCGATATGGTCTCGATGGCAAGACCGTTCCTAGCGGACCCTCATTTTGTCATTAAGGCAGAACAGAATCAGTCGCAATTTATTAATACTTGTATTGGTTGCAACCAAGCGTGTCTCGACAACGTGTTCAAAGGTAAACGCGCAGGGTGCTTAGTCAACCCTCTTGCTTGCCGCGAAACAGAGCTGGTGGTCAAACCGGCTGAGGTGAAAAAGAACATCGCCGTGGTTGGCGCAGGGCCCGCGGGTCTAGCCTGTGCTACGACACTAGCGGAAAGAGGCCACAGTGTTGATCTGTTTGAGCGTAATGACCGAATTGGTGGACAGTTCCGTCTGGCGATGCAGATCCCGGGTAAAGAAGAATTTAGAGAAACGATTCGTTATTTCGCTAACAGGATAGATCAAACTGGAGTAAAGCTTCATCTTGATACAGAAGCTAACTATGATCTGCTCGCTGAGTATGATGAAGTCGTGATGGCGTCGGGTGTTGAACCACGCAAAGTCAATATTGAAGGCATTGATACGCCAGAAAAAGTGATCGACTATCAAACATTGATCAAAGAGAAGAGCTCTGTTGGCAATAAGGTAGCGATTGTTGGTGCCGGAGGCATTGGTGTCGATGTTGCGACTATGCTGACTGAACCCAATGGGCACAATCTTGACGATTGGCTGCATGAATGGGGTATCGACAAGGAAATTTCTCATCCAGGGGGCCTTTACCCGTATCCTGAATCGTTGAGTGATAAAACCGTATGGGTATTACAGCGTCGTAAGGGTCGTGTAGGTAAAGGTCCGGGTAAAACGACCGGTTGGATTCACAAGCGTACTTTAGAAAAGCGTGGTGTAAATCTACTCGGTGGAGTGAACTATGAGAAAATCGATGAACAAGGCCTTCACATTAGCGTTGATGACAAAAAACAGTTACTTGATGCAGATACTGTGATCATCTGTGCAGGGCAAGAATCGGTACGTCCTTTTGAAACTCAATGGGAACAGTTTGGTGACAAGCTGCATGTTATCGGCGGCGCAGACTATGCGGGTGAGCTTGACGCGGTAAGAGCGATTAAGCAGGGTGTAGAGCTGGCGGTTAAATTATAAGTCAGAGAGTGAATAGATAAGGCCTCCAGTTGGAGGCCTTATTTGTTATCGCTTGAATTACAAAATGACGGTTTTGTTGCCGTAGACAAATACGTGATCGTTTAACACTTTATTGAGTGCTTTACTTAGGACATTTTTCTCTACATCGCGGCCTGCTTGCGCCATGTCTTGAGCACTGAAATTGTGGTCTACAGGTATCACGTCTTGTTTGATGATAGGGCCTTCATCCAGATCATTCGTCACAAAGTGCGCCGTAGCACCAATGATCTTAACGCCACGTTCATACGCTTGCTGGTATGGCTTCGCACCGATAAAGGCAGGAAGGAAACTGTGGTGGATATTGATGATCTTATGGTGGTACTTCTCAACAAATGATGGCGTTAACACGCGCATGTATTTCGCCAACACTAAGTAATCTGCTTGGTATTGGTCGATCACTGTGAGTAGCTTTTGCTCGTGCTCTTCACGATTTAGCCCTTCATGCGATACGTGATGGTAAGGAATGCCAAACTTCTCAGTTAAACTTTGTAACGTGTCATAGTTACCAACGACAGCAGCAATCTCAACATCTAGGCTGCCATCGTAGTTTTTCATGAGAATATCACCAAGACAGTGCGCTTCTTTGGTGACAAGGATAACGACACGCTTACGATTTGAGCCGATGAGCTTGCGCTTAGCGCCTTGCGGCAACGCTTGGTCGAGGTCAGCGAGAAATGTCTGGTCATTGAAGTAACCTTCCAGCTCGGTACGCATAAAAAAGTGGCCGCTGGTGTTGTCGACAAACTCGTTGTTGTGAATGATATTGAGTTGGTGTTTGTAACAGATATTGGTGATCTTCGAAATAAGACCAGGGGCATCTGTACAATGTGTCAGTAGTGTTTTCTTTTCCATTTAGTTAAAACTTCCGTGAATTATTTTTTTTGAATAATGAATTTTTTACGGGATTGCGAACGGTGAACTCACCCGCATTATTGAAGCTACAATTAAACTAATATCGAAATGGTTTCAACAATTAATCTGAGTTAACCGTTTGCTCAATTTAGATGTTGGTATTTTTTCTCTTATCGCGTTTTTAGGTGGTAGTTATGGATAGAGAGTTATTAGCCCGAAAATTGTACTCAGAAAGAGTGAGCGCCCTCACAGGTGGAAAGGAAGTAGACGAAGAATTACTCGACGAAATGTGGGAAAACCGTGCCTCCCCAGCGGAAGCTGCAAAAGCATTGTCCGATTGCCAGCAAGAAGGTTTCACTGGCCCTGCTTGGTTAACTCGCTACCTCAATAAACGTTAATCTATAAATTGCCTAGGGCGCGAAATCCTGTTCGCGCCTTGGCCTTAAAACTGCCATAATTACCTCCCCTTAAGATTAACGCTCTGCATTTAATGATTTCAAAAACCTTCTCTTCTGAAGGCGCATTAGGAAAAGCCATTCCCGGTTTTCAACCGCGCCAAGCACAACTCGACATGGCTGAAGTCGTTGCCAATGCAATCAAGTCGCAAGGTCAGGTTGTGGTCGAAGCGGGCACGGGTACCGGTAAAACTTTTGCTTACTTGGTTCCTGCACTTCTTAGCGGTAAAAAAACCATCATCAGTACAGGGTCCAAAAACCTCCAAGAGCAGTTGTTCCACCGTGATCTGCCTTTGATGACTAATGCGCTCGGATTTTATGGTCAAGTAGCCTTACTTAAGGGACGCGCGAACTATCTTTGTTTAGATCGCCTTAGCCGACAGATGGTGGAAAGCCACAATCAGACCGCAGATCCGACGCTACTCAGTCAGTTAGTTAAAGTGCGTAGCTGGTCATCCGAAACGAAAACCGGAGATTTGGGGGATTGTGATGCTATAGCAGAAGACAGCCCTGTGATACCGACCATCACTTCTACTAACGACAACTGCCTTGGTAAAGAGTGCCCGAGCTATCAGGAATGCTTTGTGCTTAAAGCACGTAAAAAGGCAATGGATGCAGACATAGTGGTCGTCAACCATCACCTGTTTTTAGCTGATCTTGCGATTAAAGAAACGGGCTTTGGGGAATTGATTCCGGAAGCTGACGTTTTTATTTTCGATGAGGCTCATCAGCTACCGGACATTGCCAGCCAATACTTTGGCCAATCTCTATCCAGCCGACAAGTTCATGAGTTATGCAAAGACATTGAAATCGCCTATCGAACTGAAGCGCGCGATATGCGCCAGCTACAGAAAGCGGGTGAGAAGCTCTATCAGACAGTGATGGATTTGCGCATAGTCCTTGGTGAGCCAGGGTTTCGTGGTAATTGGCGCGAAGCCATTAATTCCCCTTCGATTGGCCGAGAGTTGCGCCGACTTGAAGAGACATTGGATTTTGTTATCGAAGTACTCAAGCTTGCTTTGGGGCGCAGTCAGTTATTGGATAGTGCGTTTGAACGCGCCAATACCATCAAAGCAAGATTGGTGAGGGTTTGTGATGTCTCTATTACGGGTTACTCTTATTGGTATGAGACGAGTCCACGACATTTCAGTCTGCATATCACCCCATTAACCGTAGCCGACAAGTTCCAGGAACAGATTGAGCTCAAGCAGGGGGCATGGATATTTACTTCAGCGACCTTGGCGGTGAACAACGATTTTGGACACTTTACCGCTCGGCTAGGATTGAAACCCCAAGTTCAAATGTCTTTACCAAGTCCGTTTGACTATCAAAGTCAGGCGAGGTTGTGTGTTCCCCGTTATCTGCCAGAACCGAATAGTCCGGGAATGGCCGACAAGTTAGTCACGATGCTAAGCCCTGTTATCGAGCAAAACCAAGGGCGCTGTTTCTTTCTCTGTACATCGCATAGCATGATGAAAGAGCTGTGTGAGCGTTTTCGCCAGCACCTGACGATACCTGTATTGATGCAAGGTGAAACCAGCAAACAAAAAACACTCGCGGAATTTATGGAGCTGGGGAATGCGCTGCTGGTAGCGACGGGGGCATTTTGGGAGGGGATTGATGTTAGAGGTGATGCGCTTAGCTGTGTTATTATCGACAAATTGCCTTTTACCGCACCAGATGACCCACTATTGAAGGCTCGCATTGAAGATTGCCAGCTAAAAGGGGGAGACCCCTTTGCTCAGGTTCAAATACCGGATGCAGTAATCACCCTCAAACAGGGTGTTGGGCGCCTAATTCGCGACAAGAAGGATAGGGGAGCTCTGATTATTTGTGATAATCGCTTAGTAACCCGAGACTACGGTGGGGTCTTCCTTGCCAGTTTACCTCCGATACCCCGCACACGTGACCTAGCGGTGGTACAGGACTTTCTTAAACATAAGTCATGTCAAAATTAAACAAACAATCAGAGATATCAATGAGTGTAAAGATCCTTGCTCTAGATACGGCGGCTGAGAACTGCTCAGTTGCTCTTTTAGTAGACGATAAAGTGTACGTGCGCAGTGAAGTTGCACCACGTGATCACACCAAGAAAATACTGCCTATGGTAGATGAAGTACTGAAAGAAGCGGGGTTAACCTTAGCGGAACTGGATGCACTTGCCTATGGACGTGGCCCGGGTAGCTTTACTGGTGTGCGAATTGGCATTGGTATTGCACAAGGTTTAGCGTTCGGCGCGGATTTACCTATGATCGGTGTGTCGACACTAGAAGCTATGGCTCAGGGAGTCTACCGTAAACACGCTCAAAGCCATGTCGCGACTGCGATTGATGCGCGTATGAATGAGGTTTATTGGGGACGTTTCACTCGTCAAGAAGATGGCACTTGGCTAACGGTCGATAGTGAGTGTGTCACGCCACCTCAGTGGGTCGCCGATAATAGTCAAGCCGATGAACAAGTATGGTTTACGGCAGGGACAGGTTGGGATGCTTACCCAGAACAACTCAATGGTCTACAGTTCAACACGCAGAAGAGTGATGTATTGTTCCCTGATGCAGAAGATATTGTTCAACTAGCAAAATTTGAACTGGCTAAAGGTAACGCAGTGGATGTCGAAGAGGCGAGCCCAGTCTACCTTCGCGATACGGTTGCTTGGAAGAAACTACCGGGCAGAGAATAACGACGTTCATCAGATAAACGGCATAAGCGGTTAGTATGGTATCAATTAACGGTTTACCTCCTTCGGTCCCTGGCCCCAATAGGGCAAATAAGGCCAATAAGAAGAATGAGGTCAAAAAATCAAGTGATAAAACACCCGTTAGCCAACCGAGTAAGGTGGCGAATGCGGTGGCACATTCTATCCGCCATGTCAGCGAATCTGAACTCCATAAAGCACAAGTTCAGTACGACCTTCCGCAAGGACGAGGACGTAAGGCAATGGAGGAGTATATGAACGTTATGACGCAAGCAAAGCGTGATGAACTATCGCGATTGCTTGGTGTCGATATTTACATCTAACGTTATGGGCTTGTCTAACGCTATGTCTCTTCGTCTATTACAACCACTGTTCATCTTGGTCGGTGCAGCATTGCTGTCGGCCTGTAGTGCGTTGCCAGAAACCTTGAAATCCGATAATCCACAGCTAATCACCGATTACACGGTTTGGCAGTCTACGCATAATAGCGGCGATGAAGTGCGTCTCGGTGGTTTGGTCGCCAGCGTGACCAACCTTAAAGACACCACTCGTGTAGAAGTCGTCAACCTGCCAATTAGTGCATCGGGCAAACCGGATATTACTCAAGAGCCTCAAGGCCGTTTTGTTGCTTACATTGAGGGATTTGCTGATCCAGTGACCCTATCAACAGGGCGACTGATCTCACTACTTGGTGACACTCAACCTAGAGAACAAGCAAAGGTAGGTGAGTATAGCTATGACTTTCCCGTAATGAAGGTCAAAGGTTATCACCTATGGAGGATTGAAGAACGTGTCATCATTCATGACTTCGACAGTTACCTATTTCCATGTCATGGGCTGTATTGTCGCGAATCTCGTTATGGGCCTAAGCAAGGCAAAGTCATTCAAGAAGTCAAATAATGCGCGTTGAACGTAGATGGAATATTGCCGATGGCCATATTGCAGCCATCGAATACGGCTGCAAAGAAACGGCTGAATTATCCGTCGTTTTTTTACATGGTTGGTTGGACAATGCGGCCAGCTTCGAAAGCGTGATGAGAGAGTTACACGCAATCAGTCCTCAGTTCCACCTTTGCGCAATCGATTTACCTGGCCATGGCCTTTCTAGCCATAAAAATGTCGGCAATTTCTACCCATTTCACGACTATATAGAGGACGTTTACCAGTTTTTGGCTAACTTATCGCCAAACAGACTGGTACTAGTGGGTCATTCGCTTGGTGCTTTGATTGCAAGTTGCTATAGTGCCGCCTTTGCTGAGCAAATCGATGGATTAGTTCAGATAGAAGGGTACGGACCTTTGGCTGAATCATCAAAAAATGCCGTTTCTCGGCTACGAGAAGGTATATTGAGTCGGCAAAGAATCCGTAGAAAACCGATGCGTGCCATGCAGTCAGTCCAAGAAGCGATAGAGCGTCGAGCAAAAGTGAACGAACTTGACGCAGAGTTGATTGCTCCCGTCGTGAAGCGCGGCCTAATCGAGATAGAAAATGGTTGGCAGTGGCGACATGACGTTAAGCTACAGAGCCAATCATTGTATCGAATGTCGCTGGAACAAGCGGCAGTATATCGCCAGCAGCTCACCCTACCTCAACAGGTTATTCTTGGTGAGCAAGGTTTCTCTTATTTGCAGTCTTTTCAGAATGATACTCCCGATTCCACTCATGTAGAGATGATCGAAGGTGGTCACCACTGTCATCTGCAATCCCCTTTTAGAGTAGCTAGCCTAATTTTTGGTTTAGTTAACAAAATTTAAACAAGTGTTTGAGTCTTTCGTGCTCAAGCAGCCCGCCTGTGCTGTAATAGACGACATTGCAAATAGAGCGTTTCACATAGTAGACAGCCAGCTAATTTTGAGGAGTTTTACCGTGGATAAACCTTGGTTATCACGTTATCCAAGTGATGTGCCAGAGCACATCAACCCAGATCAATATCCATCCTTGGTGGAGATGTTTGAACAGTCAGTACAAAAGTACGCTGACCAGCCTGCATTTATGAACATGGGCTCGGTAATGACTTTTCGCAAGCTGGAAGAGCGTAGCCGTGCATTTGCGGCTTACTTGCAGAATGAGCTGAAGTTGAAAAAAGGCGACCGTGTCGCTTTGATGATGCCTAACCTCCTGCAATATCCGGTGGCGCTGTTTGGCGTTTTACGCGCAGGTATGATCGCTGTCAATGTCAACCCTCTTTACACACCTCGTGAACTTGAGCACCAACTGAACGACTCTGGTGCGAAAGCGATTGTGATTGTTTCTAACTTTGCCAACACCCTTGAGCAAATCGTTGACAACACATCAGTGAAACACGTTGTTCTGACCAGTCTCGGTCAAATGCTACCGCGTGCAAAAGGCACATTGGTCGACTTCGTGGTTAAGTATGTCAAAGGCATGGTTCCTAAATATGACCTACCGGGCGCAATTTCCATGCGCCAGGCGTTACACAAAGGTCGTCGCCTTCAATACGTCAAGCCATTTATGTCGGGTGACGATATTGCCTTCTTGCAGTACACCGGTGGTACAACAGGAGTCGCTAAAGGAGCGATTCTTACTCACCGTAACATGATTGCCAACGTACTACAGGCGAAAGGCGCGTATGGTCCGGTTTTGTCAGAAGGCCGTGAGTTAGTCGTAACCGCATTACCGCTCTACCACGTATTTGCCTTGACGGTGAACTGTCTGCTGTTTATCGAAATGGGTGGTCAGAACCTATTGATTACCAACCCACGCGATATTCCTGGTTTCGTTAAAGAGCTACAAAAATATCCATTTACTGCGATTACCGGTGTTAATACCCTGTTCAATGCATTGGTTAACAACGAAGACTTCCATGAACTCAACTTCAGTAATCTTAAGTTGGCAGTTGGTGGTGGCATGGCGGTTCAACGCGCAGTCGCAGACCAATGGAAGAAAACCACAGGTATTCATCTACTTGAAGGCTATGGTCTGACAGAATGTTCACCACTAGTAACGGGTAACCCATATGACCTGACTGATTACACAGGGGCGATTGGTTTACCAGTACCATCAACTGAAGTTCGTATCGTTGATGATGAAGGTAATCCTCTAGCGAATACTGAAGTTGGTGAACTTCAGGTTCGTGGTCCACAGGTCATGCAAGGCTACTGGCAACGCCCTGAAGCCACCAAAGAGGTGATCAATGCCGAAGGGTGGTTATCGACCGGTGACATCGTTAAGTTTGATGATGAAGGGCTAATCCACATTGTCGACCGTAAGAAAGATATGATTTTGGTATCTGGCTTTAACGTGTATCCAAACGAAATTGAAGATGTCGTGGCTTTGCACGGTAAGGTACTTGAGGTTGCTGCGATTGGTCAGCCACATGAAGTGTCTGGCGAACTGGTTAAAATCTATGTTGTTAAACGTGATCCTAGTTTGACTAAAGATGAGATCATCGCTCACTGTCGTCAGCACCTAACGGGTTACAAGATTCCTAAGCTCGTTGAGTTTAAGGACGATCTGCCGAAAACCAACGTAGGTAAGATTCTACGCCGTGTACTTCGTGAAGAAAACGATGCCAAGCTAGCAGAATCGCAACAAGGCTAAGTGAGTTAACTCAACAAGCCGCAATGATTGGTGATAGAATGCCGACTATACATAGTCGGCATTTTTTATGTCGATGGAAATCGCTCATAGTGAGAAGTTAGTGAAATATCAGATTATTACTCAGTCATCACAGCTAGAAACAGTGTGTAACAGCGCTAGGGAAGCGGACGTTGTGATGTTGGATACCGAATTTGTGCGCACTCGCACCTATTATCCACAGCTAGGTTTGATTCAACTTTTTGATGGAGAAAACCTGTCGCTCATTGACCCCACGGTCATCGATGACATGACGGCGTTTGTCCAGTTACTGCAAGATACGTCAGTGCTGAAAGTCCTGCATGCTTGTGGTGAAGATTTGGAAGTATTTCACAATAGCTTTGACTGTTTACCTTACCCTATGGTCGATACGCAGCTAATGGCAGCCTTCCTCGGCCATGGCTTATCGACAGGTTTTGCTGCACTGGTAGCGGATTACCTAAACGTTGAGTTGGACAAAAGTGAGTCACGTACAGACTGGTTGGCGCGACCATTGACCGAGAAACAGCTAGAGTATGCCGCGGCCGATGTATATTACTTGCTTCCCCTTTATGAACAGCTATTTGAGAAAATTACTCAGGCGGGCTGGTGGCAGGCCGCTCAGCAAGAAAGTGATTTGCTTGCCTCGAAACGAATTAAAACAATTCAACCCGAGCGCGCCTACCTTGATGTTAAAGGGGCATGGCAATTAAAGCCTAGCGAATTAGCCGTTTTGAAACCTCTAGCAACATGGCGACTAAAAGAGGCGTTGAAGCGGGACTTAGCGCTGAACTTTATCTTCAAAGAAAATGACCTTCTGAACGTCGCTCGTTTGGGTATTGAGAGCCGCAAACGAATGGAGCAGGAGGGGATGGACTTGCGTTCTGTTCAGCGTCACAGTGCACGTATCATTTCCATCGTCAAATCAGCGCTGATGACTCCGCAAGAGGAGTATCCGCAAAAAATTGAGCGTCTAATGGATATGCCTGGCTATAAGCAGAAGTTTAAAGTGCTTAAAGATGAGGTTAAACGCGCCTCTCAGGCGAGTGGATTAGCCACGGAATTCTTAGCATCGAAAAAGCAATTAAATCAGCTTATTAGTTGGGTGTGGAAAAAAGACCGTGACCCTGCTTCGCTTCCTGATGTGATGCAAGGTTGGCGTTTGGAACTGTTTGGCGAAAAACTGAATAAGCTTCTTTAAACACGCTTTAATGGGGCTCGATGGAACAGAAAACAACATTAATAGGGTTAACTGTTCCTTTTGGGTTCTAGTTAACTTTTGCCCATTTATTGCTCCCGTCAAAAACTAAATGCGTAAATAGTCAAATTTTCCTCAATTGTCGATTATGTGACCTTTTGCCTAGGGTTTGTCCGTTGAGTTTGTTGATAACAAATCAATTGCTTATGCTTGCGAGTACGTCGAACGTTTCTTCAAGTTGGTAAGCATCATGTTTAATAATGCCGTCACCGTTGGAACGCCAACCAGTACAGGCGGAAAAGTCTTAACAGGCAGTGCTGGCGTAAAAATTAACAACTTGGATGTGAGTCTCTTGGGAGACCAAGCTACCTGTACTTGTGGGGATGAAAACTGTCGTGGAGTAGGTCCAATCATCCAGGGCAGCCCGCGAAATATTAAGATTGGTGGCAAGCTGATAGCGATGAAAGACGATCCGGTTGATACCGGATGTGGCAATTGTTTTGTGCTTTCGAGTGGCGACGCTGTGAGCCTTGGTGCTCAAATGTCTGGCTCAATTGATATGGGTGCAGGCGTCAATATCGGGCAGGGTGTCAATATCAATATGGGGTCGAGCTTGAGCTTTGGGCAAGGTGTCTCTTCTGGCGGTCGCTCTGCTGCTTCGCTATCTACAACGTCCAACTCGACCAGTCATTTATCACCAATGAACGACCTTTATCGCTCTGATCCATTGCTTTATAGCCAAACTCAAACCATCGACAAAATATTGAGTGATTCTCTCGCTTTAGAGTGTTCTCTTGAAGAAGAAATGGCGAAGAACATGCAACATGTTCTTATCACCGATTTGGAGGATGCACACAAGATCCTGCATAACCTTTGGCTGGAAGCAGGGAAAGATGTTGCTGCCCTTGCTGCGAGTATTAATACTGCGAAATCATGGTTTAGCCACACAGGGCCGCTGTTTGATGCTGCTTCAATTGCCAAGCAGTTTGGTGATATGGGCGTTAAAGCGGATTTGGTTGAGAGCAAAGGCAAAACGTTTGTGGCGTTTAACGGCACAGATCAGAATGGAAGAGTGCTCAAATATGCGTTTGTGAATGGTACTCGTATCAACATGAACGGAAAAAAATACCCGCTCAACTCATTTAAAGCAATGCAAGCTGGCTTTAGCCCAAAATCAAGAGCCGCGAATTTTAAAGGGGCAGGAGTCTTAACGTTTGTCGTGTCGGCCAGTATTGCAACTAGTGATTTAGTGCTCAAGGATGATTATCACCTTGTGAACTGGTTTGGGAATGTCGGTTCTGATATGTTCAAAGCCCTGGTCCAATTTGGGGCTGGCGAAGCTGCATTATGGGTGGCTGCAACCCTATCTGGACATGTGATAATTGGAGCAGTGGTTGTCTTTGCTACCTATGCGGTTATTGAGTGGGCTTGGGGTGAGTTTAATGTCGCAAAAAAAGTTGTTACGGGAGTGGAGAATGCAATCGAAAGCGAAGGTTAGATTTGCTGCTTTATGTGTGCTTTTTATATTTATACCAGTATGGTGTTGGATATGTGCTGGTTTATTGCGCGATTATCAGGACCTTTTAGACATGGTACCTATTGTTAGAGTGTCGGTAATATCGCTTTGGGTTCCATTGGGCAGTTTTGGAGCACTGATTTTGCTTATTATATTCGCTTTCATTGGTTTATATACAGGGAGAAATGCAAGATCAGTAATTGGTGAAAGGTGGACATCAATAGTTAATAAAATAGCCCTTTATTTTGCATTAGTTGGCGTAGCATTTGCTGCGGGATGGACATATCACTCAATCGACTTACTAGAAAAATATGGCTATGTGTACAGCCGAGATTTAACCAAGATAACCCCGACAGGGATTCATTTAATGTACATTAAAGCAACGCATTGAGTTGGTTTACTCGTCAATTAGCTTTAAAGGCGTCGAGTCTTTGGACATCCTTTAGAGGAATACGCAAAAATAGAGGCCGTCAAATTCCCTCGGTAATTAAGCGAACGACAAAGTCGCTTGGTAGTTAAGGTACGACAGAATCACTTGGTGATCACACTTGTCCGCTAGTACCAACTAACATGATTTTGCCCCAAACCGCTTTAGTGAGCTTTGTCAGTAACGATACGCAGGGCTTCAGGTGAGCTAGATTTTCTAATCCCAAAGTAACGACAACCGTCAGTCCTTACCAGAATAGTGAGTGTACTCAGCAGATATAGGTCTGATATTCTCTTATAGAGCAGCGACCGTTATAACCATAACTGATAAAATTGGCAGCTCTTGGCATGAAAGCGTCTCAATTACCTGATATTTAGGTTCATTCTTATCTATAGGACTAGTAATCAATGATGCACCAAAAGATTCTTCGATTTAAGATATCGTTATCTGACAGCAACCCTGAAATTTGGAGGGAGATTGATGTTCCTGACCATTACAATTTTTGGGAGTTACACGTTGCCATTCAAGATGCGTTTGGATGGCTAGATTACCATCTGCATGAATTTACACCAAGGAAAAACGGACCAACAAATGGTAAGCCAATAGGTATTCTGGAAGCAGAGCATGATGATCGTGTAGTTGCTGGTTGGGAGTTTTCAGTTAAAAAATACTTCACATCATTAGGCAATACGATCGACTATATATACGACTTTGGTGATAACTGGCATCATGAGGTGGTGTTAGTTGGTATGTTCTTAGCACCACTGGATTCTGATTTTCCTCAGTGCGTCTCTGGAGGGAGAGCTTGTCCGCCTGAAGATTGTGGCGGAATGAACGGTTATCAGGATTTGCTTGAAGTAATCTCAAATAAAAAGCACGAGGAATACAAAGGTACTGTTCAGTGGCTGAAAGGACATGCCAAAAGTTATTGGCCACATAAGCCTGAGTCTTTCGATTCCAAGCGCGTTAAATTTTCAGACCCGTACCATCGGTGGTGTGTGGCATTCTCTAAGTAGAAAATGCCCCTTTTTCATTTTCGGAAAAAATTTCGCGATCATAGACTGCGGACATTTGCCCCAAAACAGCTCATGTAACGGTAATGAGATTCATGCAGAAATAGTGATTTTTTATATTTGTAAAGTCGCTTGGGGACTATGTGTCCATAGTCACAGGACAAATAACAAGAGGTCATTGAAAGCTCAAAGGCGATAATTGACCTTCTTATTGCTCCCTTACCTATAGATAATTTTAGGAATGGGAGCATTCACTACTGACCACGAAGGTTTGCACCAACCTCGGTATTCTTAGGCCTTACCAACCACAGAAGTATCATTGATAAGATCGAAGATACTAAATAGAGCAATGCGATTGAAATAATTCCTGACCCATTACTAAATCCCAACCAACCAATAGTACCAGCGGTTATAAATCTAATGCTTCCCACAACGGAAGAAACTGTCGGTGTTCCGTTGACTGCAAATATTGCTTTGTTGAGAGTGACATTCGATAAATAGACACTAAAAAAGGTGGCGAGGATGATGAACGGGAAGTAGCTATAAAACCCAAAGTCGCCGTGAATGGACATATTTATTATGATGCCAGCCAAGGCAGCTATGGACAGCAAATACCAATAATTAGCACCAGTAAAAGCTAGTTTGGGGCTGAACTTTGTAATGATGACGTTTGTTACAAAGAGTGCCGTCCCATAAATAATCATCATCAAGCCGTAGTCTTGTAGAGAGCCGTTAAAGTCTTGAGTGAAAATTTTTACTGACAGCATTACAAAAACGAAGTGAATGGAGAAATTCAGCGTAGACACGATGTTAAGTGTCCAGAACGCTGTTGATTTTAAGAAATTGTTCTGTCCCACACTACTATTATTGTTCGCATCACGTATATCACTAAGTATTGATAAAAAACACAGTATTGCAAATATACAGGCCAAGGAAGCTACCACAATAATTGAGCCCCACCCAAACGTTGTTGTCAATAAAGCTCCAAGCATCGGAGAAAGAGTAATTGCAATCGCAGAGATTGACGCAATCAAAGCACGAACCTTCACACCTTCTTCTTCTTCAAAGCAATTTCGAACTATAAATGTACTTAGTACAAATGATGATGAGAACAGGCCTTGCATGAATCGTGCACCAAGGAAGAGTTCGTAACTAGTATGGCCAAGTGAGAGCAAGTTCGAAAGCAGCAAAAGAACTAAACTTCCTAGCAACACGGTAGTTACCCCCAGTTTTTCTGCCAGAACACCTACAATCAATACGCCCACACCGAACCCGTAGGTAAACAAAGTGACTGAAGATATGGTATCGGTATAGGGGATCGAGAAGTAGTCGGATAGGTCTGAAAAAGAAGACACGAATACGTCCATCGGGAACATGGACAATATAGACAATGCTGTTAGGCAGACAAGTATCTTTGTTCTACGCATGGGGTGCTTCTTTTGCAAATTTCGTTAAACGGTAGCGAGTCAACAAATCATTGAGTTCTTTAACATCCCATGCGCCCAGTCTATTAAGCTCAGCAAAAAGCACTTTAGAAGTTCTTTCAACAAAGTTGGCAATCCCTTCATACTTGTTCTCTGGCTTGATGGTTGGAGTAAGAAAATATAAGTCAGCCTTACCAATGTAGCTAAGGTAGTTCTTCACCCAAGTCCGATCCATATATGATACGTTGAGATCCATCATTGCAAACAGCTTTGAAATAAACAGTTCCTTGTCGGCCACAGTTGATGTTTTCCAAAACGTTCTCATGAGGTCGATGAATATAGCAGCATGACGTTTTTCATCATCGAGGTGATCTTTTAATGCGTTGTAGACAGGCTCGTACATAGTATCTTTTTGTATGTTGGTCAGCTGTGTAGCGATGCAAACTTCTGAGTAAACACCTAATGCAAGCATTGACACTTCAGTGTCTCTGCTATTGTCACTGTTGTGCAGTGAACGCATTTTTTCGGACTTATTTTTAGACTCTAACTCGAAGTCATGAATCTTATGAATGTCGCCACTATACATTAGTGAAGAAAGTAGATCGTAAGAGAACATGGCATGATAAACTTCGTCGGCAAAGACTCCATAACATGTCATTCGTTCTTGCTTGCCCGTGAAAAATAGCGATTCACCCAGGCTGATTTTGTTCACTATCGGGTTAACAATTCCATGTTCCACTTCAACAGTGTACGACATGAAATTACTCAATATGCAAGCACCTAGAATGGCTCGTTCTTCTCGGTTTAATTTGCTTACAATGACTGAAGGAAGAAAGTATGAGTACCAAGAGTTTGCTATCCACTCGGTGTTTATTATTCCTTTCATTCCATCGACTTGCATTGAATATCGATACTTATGAGAAGTGATGATTGATTTCTGCATCCATTTTCTAACGTGATCCATAAATTTACCTTAATCGTTAGGGAACGAGTTACCAGTTGTATTACCAATCGCAATGCAATATACCGGTGCTTCGACGGAAGTGTCGCAACCTAGTAAGCATTCGATATTCGAGTCACAAAGTTGACCCGTAATCCAACTCCCTAAGCCAAGTTCTGAGGTTACCAGTTGGGTTGATTGTGACAAGTGACCCACATCCAACAGTGAGACTCGATAACATCGAGAGTGTTTATACTTTATCCAAGACAAATCAAATCGTGTGGTTAATATGATAAGAAACGCCGCATTCTCGGCGTAGGGCTGGCCGCCAACCAGTCGGCTAAGTGGGTAATCGTTCGGGAAAGGACGCAGGTAAGATAAATCATGGTCTAGGTCATTATAGAAATATATCCCTTTTCCCAATCCATCTACATTCAGCGCCACAACGTAGGTCTGTGTAGGATGCAAGCCGCCTCCAGATGGGCTAGTTTTCTTTTTACCCAAAGGCTCTTTGCCGTTTGAATTTTCCCAATCGAATGATGCTTTGTAGCAAATCGTTAAAATGCTTTCTACAGAGGGAAAAGGCACTGGAGAATCTATGAAATCACGAGTGGTTTTTCTGTTATTTAAGTATTTTTCTATATCGAGGTTTGACGGTTTGCAAGACAACGCTATCCGTCTTTCCGTAGAATTCTCATCTACTATTTCCCGAAACTTTGGCATGATTGAGTCTGATTCTTGAAGTTGAACCCTATTATTTTCTTCTACCCATGCATCGGCGCTTTCGATGACTTCTTCATTGAAAACATTCTTGGTTCCATGGTGGTAAATATGAGAGAGACAGTCCCATCCCCAATGTTGGTTATCACTTTCCCGAAGTATATTAAGTTCTTGAAGGTGCTCGATGGCTTTTTCATCATATTCACCAGAGCTGTTGATGTAATTATAAATAGTACTTACAAGTTCTGGACTTACCCCCTCTGGCAGGATAGTTGTCACTGTTAAAATTTAACCAGTGTAGGGCGGTAAGAGTGAATTGTGTCTCGTATTCCAACAGAAAGAAAAGAAGCCATATTGAAGAAGCTACTGCCTCCATACTCATTGTCAGTGAGCGAACTTTCAA